>NZ_BAAATE010000020.1:79444-180677 GCF_039533245.1 Nonomuraea recticatena
CGCCCACCCTGGCCCCACCGCGGCCCGCCGCCCCGCGATCTTCCCCACCGAGGCCGCCCCACGTGAGCCGCCACTCTCACGAATCGCCACCCCTCATCCCACCGCGGCCCGCCATCCCGCGATCTTCCTCACCGCGACCCACCCACGCGAGCCACCCCCCTCACGAACCGCCCACCCCGACCCCACCGTCCACCGCGATCCACCATCCCTTGATCTGCTCTTTTCGAGCAATCACCACGTTCACGACTTGCGACCGTCGGCGCTGTCACTGGTGGCCACGCACGCCGACGCACGCCGTGTTCGGGAAGCCCTTGCGGCCTGGTGGCGACCTGGCCTGTGAACAACCAGCCACATGAGGGAATCAACGGTTCACCACGCACATGCAGGGTGACTCGGTCGCCTCTGAACGCTAGGGCGGTGATCGATCAGTTCGGGTGGCCTCTTCGGAGGCGCCAGCCCTTGGGGACGCGTTCGATGTAGCCTGCGGCGGCGAGTCCGCCCAAGCAGCTCAAGGCGGTCTTCAGGTCCACCCCTGCCGCCACCGCGATCGAGGCGGGTCCTGCGCCACCGCGGCTCGGAACGGCGTCCAGCACGCTCCGGGTCTCGTCGTTCAGGGTGTCGCGGGGTACCACTGGGCCCCTTGGCGTGGGAGCCAGGTCGTCGCCGATCATCCCGACGAGTTCGATCATCTCCGCAGGGGACGTCACGCAGACCGCGTTCCTCTCACGCAGCAGTTTGTGGCAGCCGAGGGACATCTCCGAGGTGATCGGGCCAGGCACCGCAGCGAGGTGGCGTCCGAGGTTGGCGGCGTGGGTCGCGGTGTTGAGGGCGCCGCTGCGAACCGCCGCCTCCACCACGAGGGTGCCCCTGGACAGCGCCGCGATGAGCCGGTTCCTGATGAGGAAACGCGCGCGCGTCGGGTGAACGCCCGGCGGGCACTCGCTGACCACAGCGCCCTGACGCCTGATCGCGGCGAAGAGGTCGTGGTGGGCGCTCGGATAGCAGACATCGGTACCGCATGCGAGTACGGCGATGGTCGGGGCAGGGCCGGCGAGAGCCCCCCGGTGGGCGGCTCCGTCGATGCCGTACGCGCCTCCCGAGACGATGGTCCAATTGGCTTCGCTGAGTCCGATGCCGAACTCGGCCGCGACGTGCACGCCGTACGCGGTGGCCGAGCGGGCGCCCACCATAGCCACCGAGCGCAGACAGGAGTAGCGGAGGTCGGCGCTGCCGTGCACCCACAGCCCGAGTGGACGGCTGTGGCCGAGCGCGTCCAGCTGGGTGGGCCACTCGGCGGTTCCCGGGATGACCAGCCTGGCTCCGGCCTGGTGACCGGCCTCGAGGTCGGCGGCGGGGGCTGCGGCCTGGAGTCGTGCCTGCCAGGCACGCAACCGGCGGTCCAGTGCGGCGGCGTGCTCCGGGTCGCCCCTGCGTGCGGTCTCCTTTTCGACGAAGTCCTCGGGGAGGATGCCACGGAAGATCATCTCGACGGTCGCCGCGGAGCCGTACAGCCGGACGAGACGTCCCATGATGACGTCACCGACGTCGGCGGCTCGCATGAGGGCAGCGCGCGCCAGGAGCTCCCGATCGTCGCCGAGCGAAGGTGGATGCATGCCAGGGTCCTGGGGGGTGCGGGCGGAAGTGTCCCTGAGGTCGGGCGCCTGGCTCGGCGATCCGACCGACGGCTCGAGAGCTCGACCTGGAGACTGGGCCACCGGGTCGAGGACCTGACTCACCAACCTGGTCAGCAGCTCGGGCGCCTCGTCAGGTGACGGGTACAGCGGATCGACCGCTTGGCTTGATGAGTGGGTTGGCGGATCGATCACTCGCCTCAGTGACTGCCCCAGCGGATCGACCACTCGGCTAGGTGACTGGCCAGTCGGGTCGGGGGCGTGCCTCGGTGACTGGCACGTCGGGTCGGGGGCGCGGCTCGGTGACTGGTCCTGCCGGTTGGGAGCTCGGCTCGGTGGCTTCGCCAGAGGCTCGGGTGTGGCGGGGGTAGTCGGCTCTTGGCTGGCGGCACCGATGCCAAGGGCAGCCCCCAGAGGTGATGTGGGGCCATCCGTTCCTTCGGCCACCGGTTGGCGCGAGCCAGACGTGGGCTGATCTTCCACGCGGGGTGAACAGCTCGGCGAGGGCGTGAGTCGCTCTGATGGGGTCAGCTCCACTGCAGGCGGTTCTGGTGCTCGTGGCTTCGGGGTTCGCGGTCCTGGCACGCGCGCCTCAGGTTCGAGCGACTCAGATGCAAGTGACCCAGGTGTGAGCCGCTCAGGCCCGAACGACCCAGGTGCGAGCCGCTCAGGCCCAGGCCCCGCCGCTCGGAGCCGCTCGAGTTCGAGCGGCGCAGGTCCGAACACGTCCCCTCGGAGCCGCCTAAGTTCGAGCGGCGCAGGTCCGAGCACCGCCGCTCGGAGCCGTTCAGGTTCGAGTGGTGCGGGTCGGAGGCCTCCCGGTCGGAGCTCCTCCCATCGGAGCCGTTCAGGTCCGAGCGGGTCAGGTCCGAGCGGAACCCGTCCGAGTGCAACCGGTCCGAGTGGCGCAGGTGCGGCCGGCTCTGCTGCCGGTGGTTGTGGTGAGGGGTGTTCTGGGATGACGGTGTCCCGTGCCGAGTGGTTTGGATGGTGATGTTGCAGGGCTGGTTCCTGGGTGTCGTCGGGGGTCGGACCAGGACAGGCGGTCATGTCTTCACGCTCCCGTCGTTCTCGCGAGGACGTCCGATTGATGTCCTCTCCTTTTCAGTGGGGACTGGCTGTGTCCTCGCCGAAGTCCGGCCAGGCCCTCCGGATTTCGTCCCGCGTGCCGTACGGCTGGGGTGGTCCAGGGCGGCCAGTACGACGGCTCCTGGCATCGGCGAGCCGGGCGCCGGCATCTCGGGTGGCATCCGGAGGCTTACGAGGTCACGCGGCTGTGGGCTGTTGGGTGGTTGCCGTCGGGATGGAGGGAGTGCCTGCGGGATTCAGGGTGATGGGAGCGAGGTGGCGGCCGGGTTGACTCCCATTCAGAGGGCTGGGGCGATCGGGCGACACGCTGTCAGAGAGCTGAGGTACTGGACGAAACCGAGTGGGGATTCGGGGATCAGACTCAGCCTTCCGTGGGGCTGAGGTCAGACGACGCCCTGCTCAAGTCTGGGGTTGGAGCGACGCCCTGAACGGCGGGGGTTGGGCAGCACTGCTGAACGCCGGGGTTGGGCGGCACCCTGCTGAAGGGCCGAGGTTGGGCGGCACCCTGCTGTAGGGCGAAATGGGCGGTGCCTTGCTGTAGGGCGAGGCTGGCGACGCCTTGCGAGGGCCGCAGGTTGGGCGGTGCCTTGCTGTGGGGCGCGGGCTCAGGCGACGCCTAGCCAAAGGGCCAGGGCGGTGGAGGTTTCTGAGACGTCGGGGCGGTCTTTGCCTTCAAGGTCGGCGATGGTCCAGGCGAGGCGTACCACGCGGTCGAGGCCGCGGGCGCTGAGGCTGCCGGCGTCGAGGCAGGCGGTCATCGGTTTCATCGCCGCCTCCAATGGGCGATAGTCAGCGTGCAGGACTGCGGCGGGGATTTCGGCGTTCGTCCTCCACGGCGTCCCGGCCAGCCGTTTGGCCGAACGCTCGCGGGCCATCTGCACGCGTTCGGCCACCACCTTGCTGGTTTCGACGAACTGGCGGTCGGCCATGAGTTCGCGCCTGCTCGACCGGGCGATGGTCACCTTCATGTCGATGCGGTCGAGCAGAGGACCCGAGAGCCTGCCCAGGTAGCGGCGCCTGGCGGCGGGTGAGCACTGGCAGCGCTCGCCCGCGCCCGCGGGCTGGGCACAGGGACAGGGGTTCGCGGCGAGGACGAGCATGAACTTCGCGGGGAAGGTGATCGTGCCGACCGCGCGCGACACGGTCACCCTGCCTGCCTCCAGCGGCTGGCGGAGCGAATCGAGCACGTGCCGGGGGAACTCGGGGGCCTCGTCCAGGAACAGCGCGCCGTGATGGGCCAGGGACACTGCACCGGGGCGCACGACGTTGCTACCGCCGCCGACGATCGAGGCGACGCTCGCCGTGTGGTGCGGGCTCACGAACGGCGGCCGGCTCATCATCGGGCTGTTGGACGGCAGGACCCCTGCGATGGAGTGGATCGCCGTCACCTCGAGCGCCTGGTCGACGTCGAGGTCGGGGAGAAGGGTCGGCAGGCGCTCGGCCAGGAGCGTCTTGCCGGTGCCTGGCGGCCCGAGCATCCAGAGGTTGTGGCCACCCGCCGCGGAGACCTCGAGCGCGCGCCGTCCGAGCGGCTGGCCGACCACGTCGGACAGGTCGACGGGCGGACGATCCGTCTCGAAGGTGAGCCCGGGAGCCGTCTGGGCCCCGGAGCCGACCACGGTGAGCCTCCGGCCCGGCGGGGCGTCCTGGGACGCACGTCCGGGATCTTGAGGAGGGCCTTCGCCGTCTGGGTGCGATTCGTTGCCGGGGAGTTCGTCAGGCACGAGTCGCAGGCGAGGGGGCGCGTCGCCTCTGCGCAGCCATTCCACGAGCTGGCGCAGGTCGTCGATGGGCACCACGGTGACGTCCGGCACCAGCGCGGCCTCGGCGGCGTTGGCGGCGGGGACGACCACCGTCGAGCCTCCGCTCTCCACCGCGCCGAGCACCGAGGGCAGCACCCCTCGTACGGCTCTGAGCCGCCCGTCGAGCCCGAGCTCGCCCAGGAAGAACGGCTCGGCGATCCGGTCGGCGGGTACGGCCCCGGCCGCACCCATGATCGCGATGGCGATGGCGAGATCGAACTGGCTGCCGCGTTTGGGCAGGCTGGCGGGGAAGAGGCTCACGGTGATGCGGGCATCTGGCCACGGGTAGTGGCTGTTGACCATCGCGGAGCGCACCCTGTCGCGCGCCTCGCTCAGCGCGGTGTCAGGCAGGCCGATCAGGTGGATGCCCGCCAGGCCGCTGCCGACGTCGGCCTCGACCTCGACGCTGCGTCCTGTGACGCCGATGAGGGTGACGCTGCGGGTGCGAGCCACCGCCATCTAGATCGCCCCCCTGACGTGGCGCAGGGCGAAGTCGCCGCCGATCTGTTCGAGGGCGATCACGTCGACGCGGACGGAGTCGAAGCTCCGGGGCTGCGCGGCGAGCCATTTGGCGGCGAGCATGCGCAGGCGGGCCAGCTTGGCGGGGCGGACGGCCTCCAGGGCGGTGCCGTGGGTGCGGCCTGATCGGGTCTTGACCTCGACGACGATCAGCTTCTGGTCGTGCTCGGCGACCACGTCGATCTCGCCTTGGCGGCAGCGCCAGTTCCTGTCGAGGATCTGCATGCCTTCGGCACGCAGGTAGTCGACGGCGAGTTGCTCGCCCTGTTTGCCCAGCTCGTCTTTCGATGCCATGGGACCACCTCCGGGGCGCGAGTTTTCCGGAGAGCGCGGTGGGGGGATGGGGTCGAGCGGGGTTCTGTGGATAGAGGGCAGTGGAGGTCAAGGAGCTGTGGATAACCGACGCCCGTGACGGGGTCAACCGGCAGGGCTGGCCGGGAGGGCTGGACCGGCAGCGCAAGACCCGCAGGGCAAGACGGGGAGGGCAAGACGGGGAGGGCAAACCCGGCAGGGCAGGACGGGAGGAGGACAGACCCTAGAGGCGCAGGGGCTGAGCCCCCAGGGTTGAGACCACACGCGGAAAGTCGCCCACGGAACAGGCTGAAGGGAGGGGTGAGCCACCGCGCTTGTAGAACTGCAGATCAGGTGGAGCCGCAGAGCGTGCACTGCAAGAGGAGTAGACCAACAGCGGGGGTGAGCCGTGCAGGGTGAGTCGGAGCCGCAGCACGCGTGAGCCCCGCGGAGCCGCAACACGACGAACCTGTACAGCACGACAGGCCACACCGCGAGTGGACCCACATCCAGGACGGCCGCGCACGACAAGGAACCGCAGGGCGCAGAGGCGTCGCCGGGTGGTGGGTGGGAGCCGCCAGAGGGCGCACCTCTAGAGCGCGGTGGAGCCACCAGCACACGCGGAACCGCAGCTGAGGCAGATCGTGCGGGACACAAGGAGCCGCAAGCACGAGAGCGCACCATGTGGGGTGAGTGAGTGCCACAGGGCACATGGAGCCGCAGTCACGAGAGCGCGCCATGCAGACCGGATGGGAGCCGCAGGGCGAGGGGAGCCGCAAGGGCGAGAGTGCAAACCCCAACGGGGGCCGCGAGGCGAGTAGGGTCGCGGGGCGGTGGGCCCCGCGGCGCGAAAAGGCGGGTCTCCGTGTGGATGGTGGATGCCTGGGACGCGACAGGACCGCTCCCTCGCAAGAGCGGCCTGCCGAGACGTCACATGGCGAAGAGCCGCAGCCCCGAAGCCGCCGAACCCAGGACGCCCCAGGTCACACCCCGGGCAGAGACCCGACGCTCACCCGGAGAACCCCTCCTTGGGCATCTCCAGGTCAGGCTTGGCCAGTTCCTCCACGTTCACATCCTTGAACGTCACCACCCGCACGTTCTTCACAAACCGTGCCGGCCTGTACATGTCCCACACCCACGCATCCTGCATCTTCACGTCGAAGAACACGTCCCCGTTCTCCGCCGTCCGCACGTCGAGATCCACCGAGTTCGTCAGGTAGAACCGTCGTTCCGTCTCGACGACGTACGTGAACAGCCCGACCACGTCACGGTATTCGCGGTATAGCTGCAGCTCCATCTCGGTTTCGTACTTCTCGAGATCCTCTGCGCTCATCCCGGTCCTCCAGCCTGATCAGGCAACTCCTGCCCCCACTCCATTCTCCCCCACGAAGGTCCGTGACACCGTCACGAAGGAGAAGCGGTGGTGCGGGCACGGCCCGTGCGCGCGCAACGCGCGCCGGTGGGCCGGAGTCACATACCCCTTGTGCTCGTCGAAGCCGTACTCGGGAAAGACCGAGGACAGCTCCGTCATCATCCTGTCCCGCGTCACCTTCGCCACGATGGACGCCGCGGCGACGCAGGCGGCGATCTGGTCTCCCTTCCACACGGCCAGCGACGGCGCCGGCAGTCCAGGCACCGGGAAGCCGTCGGTGAGGATGTACTCGGGAACGAACGACAACCGCGCCACGGCCCGCCGCATTCCCGCGATGTTGCACTTGTGCAGCCCTCGGGCGTCGATCTCGGTGGGCGGGATGACGACGACGCCGACCTCCGCCGACGCCATGATCTGCTCGTGGAGCTCGGACCTGACGGCGGCCGTCAGCAGCTTGGAGTCGGCCAGCCCCTGGATCTCGCGCCTCAGCACGACCGCCGCGACCACGAGGGGTCCGGCGCAGGCGCCCCTGCCCGCCTCGTCGACTCCGGCGATCGGGGTGAGCCCCCTGCGCGCCAGCGCCCGCTCGTAGGCGTAGAGCCCGGAATCGCGCCGGACAACGCTAGGACGTGGTCGAAACATGACACAGGCAGCGTACGCCTCATCCGCGACTCACCGCACCTTGTCGAAGATCTCCGGCCTGGACAGGATCGTGGCGTGGGAGAACGGCCAGTAGATGGCCCACGCCCTGCCGATCACCTGCTCCTCGGAGATCCACTCGCCGGCCTCGCGCACGTGGCTCCTGGAGTCGACCGAGGCCGAACGATGGTCGCCCATCAACCAGAGCTTCCCGTCGGGCACGGTGTAGGAGAACTTCTCCCCCGAGGGGTAGTCGTCGGGGAACAGGTAGTTCTCGTCCAGCGCGATCCCGTTGACCGTGATGCGCTTCTTGGCGTCGCAACAGACGATCTTGTCGCCGCCGATCGCGATGACCCGTTTGATGGTGTCCTCGTTGTTCCAGCCCTTGAACACCACGATGTCGCCGCGCTCGCTGGCGCCGTGCAGCTTGTTGACGCTCACCCTGTCGCCGATGCGGAGCGTGTTCTCCATCGACTCCGAGGGGATGGAGAAGGACCTGACGACGAAGGCCTGCAGCAGCAGCGCCACACCCACGCCCAGCGCGATCAGGAAGAACGTCTCCTTGAGCCCGCCTTTGCGCTTCTTGCTCTCTTCAACTGCCATGGGGGTACGGCTACCGCCTCGCAAGCCAGCGTCGACGCAGCCACACCAGCGGCAGGGCACCGGCGAACCCGGCCATGGCCGGAGCCGCCCCTGCCAGAGCGGCGGCGGGCTGCGCGAACGTCTCGGGGATGGACAGGGTCGTGGCCCGGGAGAAGGGCCAGACGATCAGGAAGGCGCGGCCGATGACCTGGTCGACAGGGATCGTGCCGCCTCCGGGGTCGGAGGTGTGCTCGCGGGAGTCGAGCGACACCTGCCGGTGGTCGCCCATGACCCAGAGCCGTCCCTGCGGCACCTTGGCCGCGAAGTAGGTCTGGGAGGGCACGTTGCCAGGATAGAGGTAAGACGATTCGTCCAGTGCTGTCCCGTTGACCGTCACGCGTCCCTTGGCGTCGCAGCACTTGACGGTGTCGCCGCCGACTCCGATGACGCGCTTGATGTAGTCCTTCTCGCCGGGCACGACGCCGAAGGCGGTGCCCACCCAGCGGAAGAAGGCGGCGATGGGGTTGGCGGACTCCTCGGAGGGGACGCTCTCGTCCCACGAGTCGGTGCCCGAGAAGACGACGACGTCGCCGCGCTCGACATCACGCGTGTGATAGACGAGCTTGTTGACCAGCACCCTGTCGTTGGTCAGCAGGGTGTTCTCCATGGATTCGGACGGGATGTAGAACGCCTGGAGCACGAAGGTCTTCACGACCAGGGCCAGCAGCAGGGCCAGGACCACGAGCACGGGCAGTTCTTTCCAGAACGACCCTTTCCTCCTGGCAGCCGCCACGTCCACCTTGTCCTGGCTCTCGCTTTTCATCGCTGACGAGCCTAGATGAAGGCCCTGCTCGAGGGAGGGTACACGTGTCCCAGCGGCGCTCCACATAAAGGAAATGTCCCCGCAAAGCCAAAAGACCCCGTGACCTGCGGGTCACGGGGTCGTTCGGTGGAAGCCTTACTTGCCGGCGGGCAGCGCCTCGCGCTTCTCGCGGATGCGGGCGGCCTTGCCGCGCAGGTCACGCATGTAGTAGAGCTTGGCGCGACGGACGTCGCCGCGGGTCAGCAGCGCGATCTTCTCGATGACCGGGCTGTGGACGGGGAAGGTGCGCTCGACGCCGACACCGTAGCTGACCTTGCGGACCGTGAAGGTCTCGCGGGCGCCACTGCCCTGGCGGCGGAGCACGAAGCCCTTGAAGACCTGGACGCGGGAGCGGCTGCCTTCGACGACTCGGACGTGCACCTCGAGCGTGTCACCGGGACGGAAGCCCGGGACGTCGCTGCGAAGGGTGGCCTTCTCGAGCTCCTGGATCTTCGTGTGCATGAGAGCGTATCCTCAACGTTTAGCGAGCATGCGGAGGTCCACCCGGCAGCGCCTTGACGCCGCGACGAGGGGGACACGCCTGCTGGTTTGGATGAATCAGGTGGCCTACGACGGGCACACCAGCGATTCAGTCTGCCATATCTTCCGGCTCAGCGCGAAACGAGAGCAGCAGCTCCCTGTCACGCTTGTCAAGAGCCGAGGCGTCGAGCGCCTCGACCAGATCGGGCCGGTTCTTCATGGTACGGCGCAGCGCCTCGTCCCTGCGCCACCTCGCCACCTTGCCGTGGTGTCCCGACAGCAACACCTCGGGCACCTCGCGCCCTCTCCATACCGGCGGCTTGGTGTAGACGGGCCCTTCGAGCAGGTTCTGCATCGCTCCTGGCGCGAAGGAGTCGTCGACGGCCGAGTGGGCGTTGCCGAGCACGCCGGGCAGCAGGCGGCCGATCGCCTCGACCATCACCAGGACCGCCACCTCGCCGCCGGCCAGGACGTAGTCGCCGATGCTGACCTCGTCGACGCGCATGCGCGTGCCGTACTCGTCCATGACGCGGGAGTCGATGCCCTCGTAGCGGCCGCAGCAGAACAGCAGCCACGGCTCCTGGGCCAGCTCCTGGGCCAGTCCCTGGGCGAAGGGGCGGCCGCTGGGGGTCGGGACGATCATGCGGGGCGTGCCGCCCTCGGTGACCTCGTCGATGGCCGCGCCCCAGATCTCGGGCTTCATGACCATGCCGGGGCCGCCGCCGTACGGGGTGTCGTCGACGGTCTTGTGCACGTCGCGCGCCCAGTCGCGCAGCTGGTGGAGCCGCACGTCGAGGGTGCCGCGCTCGCGCGCCTTGCCGATCAGCGACACGTCGAGCGGCGAGAAGTACTCGGGGAAGATCGAGATGATGTCGAGCCTCATGACAGCAGGCCCTCGGGGGGATCGACCACCAGCTTGCCGCCTGCCACGTCGACCTCGGGCACCAGCGCCTTGACGAACGGGATGAGCGCGTCGTCCTCGCCGGCGCGTCCGACCACCAGAAGGTCCTGGCCGTGGTGGAGCACGTCGGTGACCTCGCCCACCGGCTCCCCCTGGACGGTGACGACGGCCAGCCCGATCAGCTGGTGGTCGTGGAACTCGTCGGGGTCGTCGGAGGGGGGCAGGTCCTCGGAGTCGATGACCAGCAGCGTGTCGCGCAGCTCCTCGGCCGCCTCCCTGGACAGCACGCCCTCGAAGCGCACCAGCAGCACGCCCTTGTTCCAGCGGTGGCCCTCGACCGTCAACGGGCCGCGTGCGCTGTCGAGCGTCGCGCCCGCGGCGAAGCGCAGGCTCGGCTCGTCGGTGCGGACCTCGACGGTCACCTCGCCGCGCACTCCATGCGGACGGCCGATCCTGCCGACGACTAGCTGCACCTGATCCTCCACGGATACGAAAAGCAGCCCCCACCGGACCGAGCCGATGGGGGCGCCCAAAACTGCCTTCTAGCGGACGGCCTCGTCCAGGTCGAGCAGGTCGACCCGTACGTACTTGCCGTCGGACAGGGCGTTGATCACTGTGCGCAACGCCTTGGCCGTGCGACCGCCGCGACCGATGACCTTGCCGAGGTCCTCGGGGTGGACCCGGACCTCGAGGACGCGCCCGCTGCGAATGCGGCGAGCGCGGACCCGGACATCGTCGGGATTCTCGACGATGCCCTTGACGAGGTGCTCAAGGGCCTCCTCGAGCATGTCAGGCCTCGGCCGGAGTCTCAGCGGGGGCCTCAGCGGGGGCCTCAGCGGCGGGCTCCGCGGCCTCTTCCTTCTTCTTGGCCTTCTTCGGCGTGGTGGCGGTCGTGCCGGTGTCGCCACCGGACAGCGACTCCTTGGCCGCGGCCTCGTAGATGGCGTGACGGTCGGGCTTGGGCTCGGCGACCTTCAGCGGCTCAGGGGCGGCCTCGCCCTTGAACTTCTGCCAGTCGCCGGTGAGCTTGAGCAGCTTGAGGACCGGCTCGGTCGGCTGCGCGCCGACACCCAGCCAGTAAGCGGCGCGCTCAGCGTCGATCTTGATGAAGGAGGGGTTCTCCTTCGGGTGGTACAGACCGATCTCCTCGATCGCCCTGCCGTCACGCTTGGTGCGGCTGTCGGCGACGACGATGCGGTACTGCGGGTTGCGGATCATGCCGAGCCGCTTGAGCTTGATCTTGACTGCCACTGGTGTGGTCTCTCCTGCATTAGAGCGTGGGTGAACCTCGCCTCGCCGAGTGGGGCACGACAAGGCACCGGTTCGAGGGACAGGCGTGGCCGGCGGGAGGTGAGAGGGCACCCACCTGGTCACGGTGTTCCAACATGTCATTGTGCCAGACCATTGGTACTGCCTTCGACCGGCTACGGCAGGTCACCGCAAAGTCTCGGCCATCCCGGCGTTCTCGCCTGACCGGACCACCCAGGACGACTCGGCCCTCGCGCCCCGGGAGAAGCCCACCGTCAGGAGGCCGCCCCCTGACGCGTCACCTGCCGCCCCGCCGTACAGGACGGCGGAGAAACGGCCGTACAGAACGGCAGGGCTGACGGCTCCACAAGACCGTGGAGAGACGACCGCACGTGGCGGCGGACAGACGGCCGCGCAGGACGGTGGGGAAACAGCCGTGCGACGGCGCGGACAGACGGCCGTGGACGAGGGTGGGGGAAGACGGACGGCCGTGCGGCGGGGCAGCCCGCCGCACGCCCGTCTCAGGTCCGCGGTCCGACGCCGAGCGCCTGCAGCGCCGTGAGGACGGCGATCGCGAGCACGAGAACCGCGATGATCAGGCGCGTGCGCTTGCCGGACATCACTGCTGGCCGGGAAGCTTCAGCTTCGAGGGGTCGAAGCCGGGCGGCAGCTCCATCCCCTTGGGCAGCTTGCCGCCGAGCCCGCCCAGGTTGCCCAGCGCGCCGCCCTTGGCGGGGGCCGCCTCCTCAGGAGTGGCGGGGCCCTTGCCCAGCGCGGCCTTGCGCGGGTCGCCGCTCACGCGACGCCCCTTCTTGGTCTTCTTCTGCGCGGCCTTGGCGGCCTTCCTGCCGCCAGGCATCCCGGGGATGCCCATGCCGCCCGCCATCCGCTTCATCATCTTCTGCGCCTCGAAGAAGCGGGTGACCAGGTTGTTGACGGCGGTGACCGACACGCCGGCGCCGTTGGCGATGCGCGAGCGCCGCGACCCGTTGATGATCTTCGGGTCCTGCCGCTCGCCCGGCGTCATCGAGCGGATGATCGCCGCGATGCGGTCGAGGTCGCGGTCGTCGATGGAGTTGATCTGGTCGCGCATCTGCCCCATGCCGGGCATCATGCCGAGCAGGTTCTTGATGGGCCCCATCTTCTGGACCATCTGCATCTGCTCGAGGAAGTCCTCGAGCGTGAAGTTCTCGCCCGAGGTCAGCTTGCCCGCCATCTTGGCGGCCTGGTCCTCGTCGAAGGTCTTCTGCGCCTGCTCGATCAGGGTGAGGATGTCACCCATGTCGAGGATGCGGGAGGCCATCCGGTCGGGGTGGAAGGCGTCGAAGTCCTCGAGCTTCTCACCGGTCGAGGCGAACATGATCGGCCTGCCGGTGATGTGCCGCACCGACAGCGCGGCGCCGCCCCTGGCGTCGCCGTCGAGCTTGGTGAGCACGACGCCGTCGAAGCCGACGCCCTCCATGAAGGCCTGCGCGGTGGTGACCGCGTCCTGACCGATCATGGCGTCGACGACGAACAGGACCTCGTCGGGCGAGACCGCGTCGCGGATGTCGGCGGCCTGCTTCATCAGCTCCTGGTCGATGCCCAGGCGGCCGGCGGTGTCGATGATGACGATGTCGTGCTGCTGGCGCCTGGCCTGCTCGATGGACTCGCGCGCGACCTCCACGGGGTCGCCGACGCCGTTGCCGGGCGAGGGCGCGAACACCGCGACCTGGGCGCGCTCGCCCACGACCTGCAGCTGCGTCACCGCGTTGGGGCGCTGCAGGTCGGCGGCGACCAGCATGGGCGCGTGGCCCTGGTCGCGCAGCCACTTGGCCAGCTTGCCCGCCAGAGTTGTCTTACCCGCGCCCTGCAGACCGGCCAGCATGATGACCGTGGGCGGCGTCTTGGCGTAGCGGAGCCTGCGGGTCTCCCCACCCAGGATGCCGATCAGCTCGTCGTTGACGATCTTGACGACCTGCTGGGCGGGGTTGAGCGCCTGAGAGACCTCGACGCCGCGCGCCCGCTCCTTGACCTGGGCGACGAACGCCTTGACCACAGGCAGCGCGACGTCGGCCTCGAGCAGCGCGATGCGGATCTCGCGGCACGTGGCGTCGATGTCGGCGTCGGACAGCCGACCCTTGGATCGGAGGGAGGAGAAGACCGATGTCAGCCGGTCGGAAAGCGTCTCGAACACGTGGTTGGCCAGTCCTCGAAGCGAATATGCGTGGTCTTGCGACTCAGCCTAACCGCTACTGGAGACCGGGTACGGCCATGCGGACGGTCAACGCGTGCTCCACCAGGGTGATCAGCGCGCTTTTCACCGAATCGCGTGAGCGCGCGTCCAGCCTGACGATCGGGACGTGCGCCGACAGCGTGAGCGCGTCGCGCACCTCCTCCTCGGTGTGGAGCTGGTGACCGTCCCAGCCGTTCAGGCCGACCACGAAGGGAAGCTTCGCCTCCTCGAAGTAGTCGACGGCGGGGAAGCTGTCGGCCAGGCGCCTGGTGTCGACCAGCACGACGGCGCCGATGGCGCCGCGCACCAGGTCGTCCCACATGAACCAGAACCGGTGCTGGCCAGGCGTGCCGAACAGGTACAGGATCAGGTCCTGGTCCAGCGACACCCTGCCGAAGTCCATCGCCACGGTCGTGGTCGTCTTGTTCGGGGTGAGCGACAGGTCGTCCACCGCCGCCGAGGCGTTCGTCATGACCGCCTCGGTGGTGAGCGGCAGGATCTCCGACACCGCACCCACGAACGTCGTCTTGCCCACGCCGAAGCCGCCGGCCACGACGATCTTCGTCGAGGTCAGTCCGCGGCTAGAGCCTGCGAAGTCCACTGAGCACCCTTTCGAGCAAGTTGATGTCGGGCTTGCCGGCGTCGAGCTGCGGCTGGTGCACCCGTACCAGTCCCTCCGTCGCCATGTCCGAGATCAGCACCCTGACCACGCCGAGGGGGATCCGCAGGAGGGCCGAGATCTCCGCCACCGACCTGACGCTGCGGCACAGCTGGCTGATCGCCGCGTACTCCGGCATGTGCGAGAGGTCGCGCGGTTCGACCGTGGCGGAGGAGACCAGGGCCTCCATCGCGAACTTCACCCGCGGCGCCGTACGCCCGCCCGTCACCGCGTATGGACGGACCGGCGAGGCGGGCTCCGAATGAGGCTGCGGCTGCCAGTCGCCGCCGGTGTTCCATCTGGGGTCCGACACCTGCATCACCTGGTCTGGGTCGCGCGGAGCTCGGCGCGTACGGCAGGAGTGAGAACCTGCCCCGCCCGCTCCACCATCAGTGTCATCTGATACGCCACCAGCCCCATATCGCAATCGGGCGCTGCCAGCACTGCCAAGCACGAGCCGTCGCTGATCGACATGATCAGCATCAGGCCGCGCTGCATCTCCACGATCGTCTGGGTGACGGGGCCACCCTCGAAGACCCGCGCCGCCCCCTGCGTGAGGCTGATCAGGCCCGAGGCTATGGCCGCCAGCTGGTCGGCCCGATCGGCGGGGAAGCCTGCGGAGGCGGCCAGCGGTAATCCGTCCGAGGAGACCACTACCGCGTGAGCGACGCCGGGGACATTGCTCACGAAGTCGGTGATCAACCAGTCGACCCCGCGCGCCGCGTGGCTCAGGTCGTTCACTCGTCCTCCTCCCTGTTGTCAACGGTTCTCGGGCCGCCCTGGTAGCGGCCCTCGCCGATGTCGTCGCGTGCGGCCCTGAGCCCCTGTTGGAAGCTCGAGAACCTGTTGCGCACCCGCTCCGGTGAGATCTCCGGCATGGGGGCGACACCCTTGGGGGCCGAGGTGTCGGCGGAGCCGGGCACGAGGTTGGCCTTCGGGACCCGCTTGGGCAGTCCCGCGGCGGTGGACCCGTCCTTGACGGGCTCCCGTACGGCCTCGGCGGCCGTCCATCCCGCGTCCGCCTTGGACGATCCCCACGAGGCGCTCTCGTCGCCCTTGTCGAACCAGGCCGACTCGACCGAGGCGAAGATCGGCAGGAACTCGTCGCCCGTGGAGGGCTTCACGGCCGGGATGGGACCCGTCGGGTTCGACTCGACCGAGGGGAAGTCGTACCTGCCAGGCCGCTGGACGGTGGGCTCCCTGTCCTGGAAGGACCAGGACGACGCGGGGTCGGGGGGTGAGGTGTCCTGCCAGCCTCCGCCGCCGCCCTTGCTGGGCGCCCATACGTCGGCCTCGCCGCTGTCGAAGGTGCTCGGCGCCTGGCGCGGGCCCGAGGCCCACGCGCCGGGGTCCGAGGGCCACTGCGGCGCCGAGGGCCACGGGTCGGGGGCGACGCTGTCGGCGCCACCCCAGCCGGGAGCGGGCCCCGGCTCGGAGGGCCAGCCGCCGGGACCGCCCATGGGGCCGGGGTCGGAGGCCCATGCGGGCCCCGTGTCAGCGGTGAAGGGGACGGGCCGCTGCGGCTCGCTCCCCCAGCCCATCGGTGTACGGGCGTCGCCGCCCCTGGCGCCCGTCATGGCGCCGGCTCCGGCCATGCCGGAACCCGCCATGCCCGAGCCCGCCATGCCCGATCCGGCCATCGCGGGCGCGGACGCGCCGCCCAGGAGCGATTCGGGCAGCAGCACCATCGCGGTCAGGCCGCCCGAGCCGTGCGGGCGCAGCTGGACCCTGATGCCGTGCCTGTGCGCCAGCCTCGAGACCACGAACAGGCCCATGCGGCGTGAGACCGACACGTCCACGGTCGGGGCGACGGCCAGGCGCTCGTTGGCCTGGACGATCTCCTCGTGCGTCATGCCGATGCCGGAGTCGGTGATGGAGACCATCACGCCGCCGCCGTCGATCCTGTTGCCCGAGACCACGACGTGGGTCTCGCGAGGCGAGAAGGCGAGAGCGTTCTCCACCAGCTCGGCGAGCAGGTGGATGACGTCGTTGACCGCCTGGCCCGCGACGGCCGCGCCGCCGGGGACCTGGAGCGTCACCCTGTCGTAGTTCTCGACCTCCGACAGCGAGGCGCGGGCCACGTCGACCAGCTGCACCGGCTGGCTCCAGCGGCGCGGGGGGTCCTGTCCCGCGAGGACCAGGAGGTTCTCGGAGTTGCGGCGCATGCGGGTGGCGAGGTGGTCCAGCTTGAACAGGTTCGCGAGTCGCTGCTCGTCCTGCTCGCCCTGCTCCAGGCCGTCGATGAGGGTGATCTGCCGCTCGACGAGCGTCTGGCTGCGGCGGGAGAGGTTGACGAACATCGCGTTGACGTTGGCGCGGAGCTTGGACTCCTCGCCTGCCAGCCGTACGGCCTCGCGGTGCACCTCGTCGAAGGCCCTGGCCACTTCTCCGATCTCGTCCCTGGACGAGACCCCGATGGGCGGCACCTCGACGCTCTCCGCGGTGTGCCCCTCCTCGCGCAGTTTCTGGACAATTCCCGGCAGCGTCCTGCCCGCGACCTCTAGCGCGTCGCCGCGCAGCCGTCGGAGGGGGAGCACCAGGGAGCGCGCCATGATCGCGGTGATGACCAGGACGATGAAGAGCAGCACGAGGACGAGGCCCACGTTGATGATGGCGACCTGCTGCTCGGCGGCCCTGAGCTCGGCGGCCCTCATGCTGATGGAGCCGGACAGGTTCTTCTCGACGGTGTAGAGCCGGTCGGCGGTCTTGGTGATCGCCTCGAACCAGCGCGCGGTGTCCTGGGTCGTCGAGGTGTCGAGAGCGCGCAGCGACGTGCGCTGGTTGTGCAGGTAGACCGCCCTGGCGACGTACAGCTCGGCGCGGCCGATCTCCGCGCCCGTCACCGTGTCGTCGTAGAACTGCCTCTGTGCGGGGGTGGCCGCGGCGCGGAAGGCGTTGCGCTCGCTCTCGCGGCTGGACCTGGCCGACAGGAAGGCGTCGAACTCCGTGCCGTCGAACCTGCCTCTGACCAGGGCGATCGCCAGCAGTGCCCGCTGCTTGGAGACCTCGTCCTTGGACCTGGCGATGGCGCCGAGCGCGGCGTTGGTGACGGTGAGCTCGTCGTCGGAAATACCCTGCACGGTCTCGTCGTACAGGGGGTGGAGGTCCGACATGACCTCGGAGTACTTCTCCATGACGGGCAGCGGAGGCAGCTGACTGCCTTCGCCCGAGACCGTGGCCCGCAGAAGGGGCAGCTGGTCGAGCCGGACCCGCACCTGCGCCAGCTGACGCCGTCCGAGCTCCGACATGGATTCTTCGGCGGCGTTCGCGGCGGACTTGGCCTTGGTGACGGCGGTGTCGACCGCCTGGTACTGACTCTTGAGGCTTTGAAGGTCGTCGCCGCTCCTGTTGGCCGCGGCGTACCGAGCCGAGAAGTCGCGTTCGAGCGCGAGTTCGTGACCGAGCGCGCCGAGCGCGACGACCAGTTCGGCTCCGTCGGCGACTCGCCCGTACTCCTCCGCGCTGCTGATCGACGTGGTCACGCGGAGCGCGCCGAGCAGGACGGCCACGAGGGTCGGGACGGCGATGAGCGCGACCAGTCTGGTGCGTACTCGCCAGTTACGCAGAGCGATCTTCCTGCCGGCGTCCTCACCTGGTTCGGGCATCGGCTCACGAGCCTCTGGCGGGCCCGGGGGTTCCGGCGCGATGCCACGACCGGAACCGGTCGTTGCTGTGCTCACAAGTCGTAACCTCTCGGGGATGCCTGCGCATGTGCGGAGTGAACCGGCTCGCCGGTGAGACGAGTGGTTGCAGGCAAGTATCGGGGCAATTGGAGCACAACCTTCTATCCCCAGCCAATGCAATGCAACTTATGGAACGCTCCAAACAGATCCACTTTTATTGCAGGGGCGGCGACGGACCGTCAGCAGATCGCCCAGAAAATCAGACATTCAGTCGCTTATGTACATCAAGCCCCACATTAGCGACATATCATAATCTTTCCTTTTTAGCGCATGTGCTCCTATACAGGGCGCTTGCCTTCCAGGGAAGATCCCCGCTCCTGTACGCTTCACGCCCGTCATAACGGACATTTACGCTTCCCCCCCAGGAGCTCCTCCATGACTCGCACAGTCCGCGCGCGCGCCCTCGTTCTCGGTATCGCGGCCGCGCTCACCCTTGCCGCCTGCGGTGGGTCCGATACGGCCAGCGCCCCCTCCGGAGGAAAGGGGCTGGAAAAGACCACCATCAAGGTCGGCGCCCTTCCCATCCCCGACCCCGCCGCCCTCTACATCGCCAACGCCAAGGGCTTCTTCAAGGCCGAGGGCCTCACCGTCGAGCCCGTCCTCATCCAGGGCGGTGCCGCCGCGCTCCCGCAGATCAAGAACGGCGCGCTCGACATCTCGCACACCAACTACGTCTCGACCTTCCTCGCCGCCAGCAAGGGCGAGAAGATCAAGGTCGTCGGTGACGTCTACCAGGCCGCGCCGAACACCTTCAACCTCATGGTCACCAAGGACTCCCCCCTCAACTCCGTCGCCGACCTGAAGGGCAAGACCGTCCTGGTCAACACCCTCAAGAACATCGGCACCCTCACGGTGGAGGCGACCCTGAAGGTGGCGGGCCTGACGAAGGACGACGTCAAGTTCGTCGAGAAGCCCTTCCCCGACATGGCCAACGCGCTCAGCACGGGGCAGGGCGACGCGGCCTGGATGACCGAGCCGTTCATCACCGCCACCCAGAGCCAGTCCGGCTTCCGCAAGCTGGCCGACACGATGTCGGGGCAGACGGCCGACCTGCCGATCGCCGCGTGGATGGCGACCGACGAGTGGGTGCAGAAGAACCCGAAGACGCTGGCCGCCTTCCAGCGCGCCATCGCCAAGGCCCAGCAGCTCGTGGCCAACGACCGCAAGGAGGTCGAGGCGGTGCTGGGCCAGTACACCAAGATCGACGCCAAGACCGCGTCGGTGATCACCCTCGGGACCTTCCCGACCTCGCTCAACGCGACCCGGCTTCAGCGCGTCGCCGACCTCATGCTCGAGTACAAGTACATCGAGAGCCCGCTCGACGTGAAGACCATTCTGGTCGGCGCCAGCGGATGATCAGTGCGCGAATCCTCCGCGGCGTCGCAGGCGTCGCGGGGTTCCTCATTGTCGGTGAGCTCACCATCAGGTTCGGGCTCACCGATGACGTGGTCTTCCCGCCGCCCTCGCTCGTGCTGTGGGAGGCGATGGGCCTGCTCGCCGACCCCGTCTTCCTGTCCGGAGTCGCGATCACTCTCACCAACTGGGCGCTGGGGCTGATCGCCTCGGTGGTGATCGCCGTTCCTCTCGGCGTGCTCCTGGGAAGCCTGGCGTCCGTGGAGCGTGCCACCCGGCCCCTCCTGGAGTTCCTGCGGCCGATCCCGTCGGTGGCCATCATCCCGCTGGCGATTCTGTTGATCCCGGTGGATTCGATGATGAAGGTGTCCGTCATCGTCTACGCCTCGCTGTGGCCTGTACTGATCAACACCCTCTACGGCATGCACGACGTCGACCCCCTCGCCAAGGAGTCGCTGCGCAGCTTCGGCTTCGGCGCCATCGACGTGCTGCGCAGGGTCAGCCTGCCGAGCGCGGCGCCGTTCATGCTCACCGGCGTGCGCATCGCCGCGGGCATCGCGCTGATCCTCGCGGTCAGCGCCGAGCTGCTGGCGGGCGGCACCGGCGGGATCGGCGTCTTCGTCATCCAGGCGGGCAGCGGCAACCGTACCGACCTCATCCTGGCCGCCACGTTCTGGGCCGGGATCATCGGCATGGTGGCCAACTCGCTGCTGGTCCTCGCCGAACGGCGGCTCTTCCATTGGCACCAGGCCAGAACCGGAGCGACGACGTGACCGCTCTCAAGCGCATGTGGCTGGTGCCGCTGGTCGTGGCCGTGTGGGAGCTGACGACCCGGCTGGCGCAGGACACCGACTTCCCGCCGCCTTCCGCGATCGTGCTGAGGATGCACGAGCTGTGGTTCTCCGGGCCCGTCACCAGGCTCTTCCTGACCGATGACGCGATCGCGAACATCCTGCCCAGCCTGGGCCGCATGTTCATGGGCTGGACCCTCGCCGCCCTGCTCGGCGTGGTCCTCGGCGTGCTCATCGGCAGGTCCCGCACCGCGGCCGACTACGTCGAACCGCTCATCCAGTTCGGCAGGGTCATCCCGCCGCCGCTCCTGCTGCCGCTGCTCATGGTGCTCCTGCACGCGGGTCTGGCGATGCAGGTCGCCGCCATCGTCTTCGGAGTCGTGTGGCCGGTGCTGCTCAACTCCATCGACGGCGCCAAGGGCGTGGACAGGACCTACACCGAGACCGCGACCGTCTTCGGCCTGACCAGGGCGCAGCAGCTGCGCGACGTCGTCATCCCCGCGGCGGCGCCGAAGATCTTCGCGGGGCTCCGCCTCAGCCTGTCGCTCGCCCTCATCCTGATGGTCATCTCCGAGCTGTTCGGCAGCGCCGACGGCATCGGCTACCAGCTCCTGCAGGCGCAGCGCGGCTTCGACACCCCGACCGTCTGGGGCGCGATCGCGCTCCTCGGTCTGCTCGGCTACCTGGTGAACGCGCTGTTCACCGTGGCCGAGCGACGACTCCTGGTGTGGCACCACCACACCAGGCGCACACTGTAGATCCCGTGTTGGAGGAATCATGTCCCATCCGGCCGGCCCCATCTGGGAGTCGATCTCCGGCATCTCCAGGTTCGCCGCGCTGGCCACGATGGCGGAGCTGGGATGCGCCGACCATCTGGCCGAGGGCCCGTTGAACGCCGAGGAGCTCGCCGTCAGGTGCGGCGCGCACGCGCCCTCCCTGCGACGGGTGCTGCGCGAGCTGGCCGGCATGGGAATCGTGCGCTCGGTCGGGCAGGACAGATACGAGTTGACGGCCGACGGTTCGTCCCTGCGCTCCGACGTACCCGACTCGACGCTGCCGGCCGTCCGGATGATCGCCGAGGAGAGTTTCTGGTACGCCCTCGGCAACCTCCCCACCACCGTGCGACAGGGCCGTTCGGCGTTCGTCGAGCGGTACGGCCCCCTCTATCAGCGCCTCGGGCAGCACCCCGAGGTGGGCCAGATCTTCGACACCTACATGACCTCGCGCGCCATGCCCTTCGCCGAGCAGGTCGCCGAGCGCTACGACTTCTCGCGGGTCGACACGCTGGTGGACGTGGCGGGCGGCAAGGGCCACATCCTCGCGGCGGTCCTGCACGCCAACCCGCGGATGCGCGGCGTGCTCGTCGACCTCGATCACGTCGTGCCCGGCGCGACGGCGGCGCTCACCGCGCAGGGCCTGATGGAGCGGTGCGAGGTCCTGGCCGGAGACTTCTTCGCGCAGGTGCCCGCGGGCTTCGACGCGTATCTCCTCGCGAGCATCCTGCACAACTGGGACGACCAGGACGCCGAGCGCATTCTCCGCCGGGTCAGGGAGGCCATCAGGGAGGACGGGCGGCTGCTCATCCTGGAAATGGTCCTGCCCGACGAGGACGAGCCCCATGTCGGAAAGGACATGGACATGCGCATGCTCGCCCTGTTCGACGGCGGCACCGAGCGCACCGGGCAGGAGTACTCCGTCCTGCTGGAGAAGACCGGGTTCAGGCTGACCGAGGTGTTCGACCTCTCGGCGGGAGCGAGCCTGGTCGAGGCCGTACCCGTCTGACAGGAAAGGTCCAGGTAAACGTGGCTCTCGGGACTTCGCGCCTGAGAGCCATATTTACTTAGGCATAAAGCCGCACATTTCGTAAATGCAGCAAACCGGGCGCGACCATAGTCCATGGCCAAGGCGCTCCGATAGAGTCTGGATCACGTTTTTCGACCCCCCTGCGGCCTGAGGATTCACCGTGCTTGAGATATCGAACCTCTCCCACGTCTACGGCAGTGGACCCGGCGCCCATCACGCCATCGAGGGGCTGAATCTGAGCGTCGCAGAGGGCGAGCTGCTGTGCATCGTCGGCCCTTCCGGCGCGGGCAAGTCGACACTGCTGCGCTCCATCGCCGGCCTCATCCAGCCCACGGGCGGCGAGGTCCGCATCGAGGGCAAGCTGGTCAAGCAGACCCCCGACAACCTGGCGGTCGTCTTCCAGGACTACAGCCGCTCGCTCTTCCCCTGGATGTCCGTGGCCGACAACGTGGCTCTGCCGCTGCGCCGTAAGAAGATGGACAAACAACAGCGCAGGGCGGCCGCCCAGGAGGCGCTGGAGTCGGTGGGGCTGGCGGAGGCCGGCAAGAAGTACCCCTTCCAGCTGTCCGGCGGCATGCAGCAGCGGGTGGCCATCGCCAGGGCCCTGGCCTACCGGCCCGCGCTCATGCTGATGGACGAGCCGTTCGGCTCGGTCGACGCGCAGACCAGGGAGGACCTGGAGGACCTGGTCCTTCAGGTGCGCGGGCACCACAAGATGACCATCGTGCTGATCACCCACGACATCGACGAGAGCGTCTACGTCGGCGACAGGGTCGTCGTGCTGTCCAAGGCCCCCGCACACGTCGTCGGCGACCTGAAGGTCGAGCTGGCCTCGCCGCGCGACCAGATCACCACCCGCGAGCACTCCGACTTCGTCCACCTGCGCGCCGAGGTCGGACGCCTCGTGCGCGGCCTCGAGAGGACCCCTGCGTGAAACGAGCCGCCCTAGCTCTCGTTCTCCTGGTCAGCGGCGTGACCGCCTGCGGCGGCGGCGACGGCGGGGCGGCACAGGAGAAGACGACGCTGACCGTCGGCGTGGTCCCCGTGCCCTCCTCCGCGCCGCTGTTCATCGCCGAGAAGAACGGCTTGTTCAAGGCCGAGGGCCTGACGGTCAAGACCGAGATCATCCAGGCCCCTCAGGCGGTCATGCCGAAGATCCTCAACGGCAGCATGGACGCCTTCCTGACCAGCTACGTCTCGCTGCTGGCCATCAACGACTCCGGCGCCGCCAAGCTGAGGCTCTTCCAGCACGTGCAGACCGCCGCGCCCGGCATCGCCAGCGTCGTGGTGCCCAAGGACTCCCCCATCAGGACGGCGGCCGACCTCAAGGGCAAGACCGTCGGCGTCAACGTGCTCAGGGCGCTCGGCCAGACCGTCACGAACGCCCACCTGCAGCAGGCGGGGCTCAAGCCCGACGACGTGAAGTTCACCGCGGTGCCCTTCGCCGACCAGCTGACCGCTCTGTCGACCAAGAAGATCGACGCCGCGTGGCTGGTGGAGCCGTTCCTGACGGCCGCCAGGAAGGACCTCGGCGCGGTCGAGGTCATCGACACCACCTCGGGGCCGACGGCGGGCCTGCCGCTCGACGCGTGGGGCGTGTCGGAGGAGTGGCTGACCAAGAACCCCAAGACGGCCGCGGCCTTCCACCGCGCGCTGGCCAAGGCGCAGCAGATCGCCAGCGCCGACAGGAACGCCATCAACGCCGTCATCCCCACCTACACGCAGATCCCCGCGGCGGCGGCGTCGGCGATGAAGCTGGGCGAGTTCTCCGCCGAGGTCGACAAGGCCAGCTTCCAGAAG
Source organism: Nonomuraea recticatena (assembly GCF_039533245.1). Lineage (NCBI taxonomy): Bacteria > Bacillati > Actinomycetota > Actinomycetes > Streptosporangiales > Streptosporangiaceae > Nonomuraea > Nonomuraea recticatena. Next base: position 103,164 of record NZ_BAAATE010000020.1, read on the forward strand.
CTGGCCGACCTGCTGCACGGCTATGGCTATCTGAAGTCCAAGCCCGACGTCACCACCATGATCCCGTCCAAGATCGGATGATCAGAACGCTGGGGGTCCTCGGCTTCCTGCTCGTGCTGGAGGCCGCGGGACGCCTGGGACTCATCGAGGCGCTGCCTCCCGTGTCCGTGGTGCTCGTGACGGCCGCGGGCCTCGCGGCGGACGGCTCCTTCCTGTCCGACGTGGGAGCCACGCTGAGCGCCTGCGCGGCGGGCCTGCTGATCGCGGTGGTCACGGCCGTCCCCGCCGGGCTGCTGCTCGGCACGGTGCCCGCGGTCGAGCGGTCGGTGCGGCCGCTGGTGGAGTTCCTGCGGCCGATCCCCTCGCTGTCGCTCATCCCGCTGGCGATGTTCCTCTATACCGACAGCCACGACGCCAAGATCGCGCTGATCGTCTACACCTGCTCGTGGCCCCTGCTCATCAACACGATGTACGGCCTGGCCGACGTCGACCCGATCGCCAAGGACACCCTGCGCGGCTTCGGCTTCGGCCCCATGGCCGTGCTGTGGCGCGTCTCGCTGCCGAGCACCGCGCCGTTCATCGCGACGGGCGTGCGCATCGCGATCTCCGTGACCCTCATCGTGGCCGTCAGCGTGGAGCTCCTCGCCGGAGGCGGCGGCGGGATCGGCGCCTACCTGGTGCAGGCGGGCAGCGCCAACAGGGTGGACAGGATGCTCGCCGCCACCGTCTGGGCGGGAGCGCTCGGCCTCGCCGCCAACGCGCTGTTCACCGCGGCGGAGCGACGGCTGCTGCGCTGGAGGTGGGCCACATGATCAGGCGCCTGGCCTGGTACTGGCTGATCCCCGTCGCGGCGCTCGCGTGGGAGGTGGCCACCCGCTCCGCGGGAGCGGTCTACTTCCCTCCGCCCTCCACCATCCTGGCCAGGATGCGCGAGATGGCCGCGACCGAGGACGTCGCCGCCGACCTGGTGCCGAGCCTGGCCAGGCTGGCCGTCGGCTGGGCGCTGGCCGCCGCGGCGGGCGTCGCGCTCGGCGTGCTGCTCGGCCGCTCGCCGCTGCTGGCCAAGCTGGTGGAGCCGATAGTCCACTTCGGCAGGTCGGTGCCGCCCGCCGCCCTGCTGCCGGTGTTCCTGGTGTTCTTCAAGGTCGGCACCCCCATCCAGCTGGCCGCGATCGTCTACGGCGTGCTGTGGCCGGTGCTCGTCAACTCGATGGACGGCGCCCGCCACGTCGACACCCAGTACCTGGACACCGCCCAGGTCTTCCACCTGCCCCGCTGGCGGGTCGTGCTGGCCGCGGCGGCGCCGAAGATCTTCGCGGGGCTGCGGCTCAGCGTGGCGCTCGCGCTGATCATGATGGTGATCTCGGAGCTGTACGCCAGCAGCGAGGGCATCGGGCACCGGATGCGCGAGGCGGAGGGCAGCGTCGACATCCCCGCGATGTGGGCGGGCATCGTGCTGCTCGGCGTGCTCGGCGTGATGCTGAACGGGCTCTTCCTGGCGGTGGAGCGCAGGGCGCTCAGGTGGCATCGGGGCCGTACAGCCGCCTGATCGCCTCCTTCTGCCGCTCGGCGAACCACTGCCGCGACGGCGCGGACGAGGCCAGCCCGTTGGGGCGCTCGACGTCGTGCCAGCCGTACTCCTCGGCCCAGAGTGCGGGCTTCACCCTGGACAGCAGGTTGCCCATGCCAGGGCGGCGGCGGAAGCGGCGCAGCGCGGCCAGGTCGAGCTCGGCGGCGGCCACCAGCGACTCCCCCTGACCGGCCTGCGCCAGCGGACGGCCCTCGAAGTCGAGCACCTCCGAGCCCCCGCTGGTGGAGTCGCCCGGTATGGGCAGCCCCGCCAGGCCGCCGCTGTTGGCCGAGACCACGTAGGCGAGGTTCTCTATCGCCCTGGCCCGCCTGGCGATCGCCTTCGGCGTGAGCGAGGGAGAGGAGGCCTCGGAGGTCGGATGGCAGAAGACCTCCGCGCCCCTGAGCGCCAGCGCCCTGGCCAGCTCGGGGAAGAGGATCTCCTCCGAGGCGATCACCGCGAGGTTGCCGAGTTCGGTGCGGGCGACGGGCAGCACGGCGTCGAGCCCGTAGACGTCGAGGTAGCGTTCCCAGACGTCGTAGGGCGAGGGGGAGAACATCGAGTGCAGCCGCCGGTAGCGCAGCACGTCCTCGCCGGCGGGGCCGAGGATGACGGTGGCCTGGAAGAACAGCTCGGGGAAGTGCGGATCGCTCTCGTAGGCGTTGACGCACAGGTACACGTCCTGCGCCTTGGCGATCTCGGCCAGCGCCTGGTACTCGGGCCCGCCCGGCGCGACGGCCGCCCTGGCCCGCCACTCCTCGACGCTCTCGCCGAAGGGAAAGCCGGTCAGCACGTACTCGGGCAGGAGGACCAGCCGCAGGTCGGGCCCGATCCAGGCCTTGGCGGCCGCCGTCTGCGCGGCGATCGAGCCGATCGCCGCGCGCATGAGCGCGCGCGGGTCGGCCGCGCCGTTCACCGCCTGGGTGCGGACCTGCAGGGCCAGCGCCCGGTAGGCGCTCACCCGACTCGCTTCTCGTCGATCAGCGTGCGCCTGATGCACTCGCCTGACCTGATCCACTGCCACACCCTGCTTCGGGTGCCGCCGTCGTCGCTCAGCACGATCAGCTCGAACAGCTTGAGGTCCTCGCCCTCGGCCTTGTAGACCCAGTTGAGGTAGATCGTGGAGGCGTCGACCTCCCAGAACTCGCCGCTGATGCGCTCGGTGTCGAAGGCGCAGCGCCCGCCGCCGAGATAGGCGCCGGGGAACTCGTGCACCTCGCGCCTGCCGTCGTCCCAGGTGTACTCGTTGACCTGGTGGTAGGCGGCGTCGCCGACGATCGAGCAGGTGATGCGCGAGCGGTGCGAGTCGAGCACGCCGCCGTCGCGGCCGAGATGGAGGTAGGTGCCCTCCCACTCGCCTTCGTGCCTGGCCAGCAGCGGCATCTCCGCGCGAAGTCCCATCGCTACACGCTCCAGACGGATCGGGGTGACCTGTTCACCAGGTGGGCTCGGCGCCTGACGAAGCGGCCGATGGAGGCGGGGCCCATCCGCGAGCCGCCGAGGCCCGAGAGGTTGAAGGAGTCTTTCTCGCCCTCGTGGACGAAGGCGGTCAGCGCGGCGTCGTTGACGCTGACCGCGCCGGCTCTCAGCCTGGAGGCCACCGCCCTCGCCTCCTGCTCGGTGGCGGCGAAGACGGCGGCCGACAGGCCGTAGTCGGAGTCGTTGGCCAGCTCGACCGCCTCGTCGACGCCGTCGAACGGCATCACGGGCAGGATCGGGCCGAAGGTCTCCTCCGTCATCACCCGCATGGTGTGGTCCACGCCGGTCAGCACCGTGGGACGCAGCCAGTGCCACCCTTCGCGCCGCTCGATCTCACCGCCTGTGCGCACGACCGCTCCCCTGGCGACGGCGTCGGCCAGGTGCTCGGGGATGACGCCGGTCGTGACCAGGGGCCCCGCGGGAGCCTTCGCGGCCTTGGCCACCAGCAGGCGCAGGAAGTCGTCGAAGACCTCGCGGGCCACATAGACGCGTTCGATCGACTGGCAGGCCTGTCCCGCGTTGGCGGTGCCGCCGCGCAGGATCGCCGAGGAGGCACGGTCGAGGTCGGCTCCCGCCAGCACGATCGCGGGGTCCTTGCCGCCCAGTTCGAGGAAGGCGGGGATGAAGGCGCGGGCGGCCGCCTCGGCCACCTGCCTGCCTGTGGCGACGCTGCCGGTGAACACCACCGCGTCGACCAGACCCACCAGGGACCTGCCCGTCTCCGCGTCTCCCTCGACCACCCGCAGGGGCAGCTCGGCGGGGACCAGCCGCATGAGCGGCTCGACGAACCTGGGCGTCAGCTCGCTGGGCTTGACCAGCACCGCGCACCCCGCCGCCAGCGCGGGGACGGCGTCGATGAGGCCGAGCAGCAGCGGGAAGTTCCACGGGCTGATCACACCCACCAGCTCGTACGGCACCGCCTCGCCGCCCACCACGATGCCGGGCAGCGCCGAGGGCTCGTCGGGCCTGTCGGCCAGGAGGGCGGGAGCCTGCCGTACCCATCTGTCGACGGTGGCGGCCACGGCGCGCCGTTCGAGCTCGGACTCCGCGCGCCTGCCCGTGTCGGCGACCAGCGCTTCGAGCAGGTCCTCGTCACGCGCGACGGCCGCGCCGAAGGCGGTCAGCGCCCGGCCGCGGTCGGCCGCGCGCCAGGCCGCCGACCGCGAGCGCAGCGTATGGGCCGTCGCGGCCAGTTCCTCGGCCGACGGCGGCGACAGCGGCCGGTCTGGCTCACCTGGGAGCGGGTTCACCACCATGATCAGAGCCGACAATAGCCGCAGGGACGGCGGATCACCACCGGTTCTCTCGGGTCAGCGGCGCGGTCCCACGTGGCTCGTGAGAGCGTGCTCCACCAGAGTGATCAGCGTGCTCTTCACCGACTCGCGCGACCTGGCGTCCAGGCGCACGAGCGGGATGTGCGGCGAGAGGGTCAGCGCCTCCCTGATCTCCTCCTCCGCGTGGAGGTACTGGCCGTCCCAGCCGTTGATTCCGACCACGAACGGCAGCTTCGCCTCCTCGAAGTAGTCGATGGCGGGGAAGCTGTCGGCCAGCCTGCGGGTGTCGACCAGCACCACGGCGCCGATCGCGCCGCGCACCAGGTCGTCCCACATGAACCAGAACCGGTGCTGGCCCGGCGTGCCGAACAGGTACAGGATCAGGTCGCGGTCGAGCGAGACCCTGCCGAAGTCCATCGCCACCGTGGTGGTCGTCTTGTTCGGCGTGAGCGACACGTCGTCGATGTGCGCCGACGCGTCGGTCATGACCGCCTCGGTGGTGAGCGGCAGGATCTCCGACACCGCACCCACGAACGTCGTCTTGCCCACACCGAAGCCGCCAGCGACGACGATCTTCGTCGAGGTGAGGCCGCCTTCAACAGGGAACGTGCTCATCGGTCCGCCAGGTGAGGTTCGAGCCGGCTGAGGCAGGCGATGGCGGTCAATGTCGCGCATTTCCCGTTGACACTAGAGCCTACGAAGTCCACTGAGCACCCTTTCGAGCAGGTTGAGATCCGGCTTACCCGCTTCCAGCTGCGGCTGGTGCACGCGGATCAGGCCCTCGGACGCCATGTCCGCGATCAGCACCCGGGTGATGCCGAGCGGAACTCGTAAAAGGGCGGAGACTTCCGCTACCGATCTGACCGATCGGCACAACTGGATGATCGCTTGGTACTCCGGACTGAGGAGAGAGAGGTCGCGATGTTCGGAGGTCGCCGAGGAGACCAGCGCCTCCATCGCGAACTTCACCCGCGGCGCCGTGCGCCCTCCGGTCACGGCATACGGCCTGACCAGAGAGCTCGACCCCTGCGGGCGCGGGGCAGGTTGTCGCCCCTGATTGTTATCACCAGCCCAACCCTGATCTGTCACAGCCTTCTCCTGTCCCCCATCTCACATCCGACTAGCGAGGGCGTGTCGCCTGCAGCTCGGCGCGTACGGCAGGCGTGAGCACCTGTCCCGCACGCTCCACGAGCAGCGTCATCTGGTAGGCCACCAGACCCATGTCGCAGTCGGCGGCGGCGAGGACCGCCAGGCACGAACCATCACTGATGGACATGATCATCAAAAGGCCGCGCTGCATCTCGATCACCGTCTGGGTGACCATGCCGCCCTCGAAAACCCTGGCCGCCCCCTGGGTCAGGCTGATCACACCCGAGGCCACCGCGGCGAGCTGGTCGGCCCTGTCCTTGGGGAAGCCCTCGGAGTAGGCCAGTGGCAGACCGTCGGACGACACCACCACGGTGTGGGCCACACCTGGCACGTTGTTCACGAAGTCGGTGATCAGCCAGTTGACGCCCCTGGCGCCCTGACTCAGCTCTCTCATTGCTCCTCCTTGTTCTCGCGGGTGAACTCGCGGCCCTGCCTGACTCCCTGCTGGAAGCTGGACAGACGGCTGCGCACCCGGTCGGGCGAGATCGGTGCCGCCGGTTCTGGCGCGACGCTCTCCGCCGCGCTCGCCGTACCGGGGACCAGGTTGGCCTTCGGAACCCTGCGCGGCAGACCGGAGGCCGTGGTGCCGCCCTGGGCGGGCTCCGCGGCGGCGCGGGCCGCCTGGAAGCCGCTGTCGGCAGGAGAGGACCACGAGGGCGGGGTCGCCGGCGCGCTCTGGCCAGGCCTGCGCTGCGGCAGTCCCTGCGGACGCGCCTCACGCATGCTCTGCGCCTGCTGCTGACCGCGCGGGGCCTGCTCGGCCTGCTCCTCGGCCTGCGGCTGACGACGGGCGGCCGGCTGGGCCGGCGCCTCGTCCTTGGCGGCCTTCAGTTCCTCGGGGTCGGGTCTGCGGAACCAGTCGGAACCGACGGAGGAGAAGATCGGCAGGAACTCCTCGCCGTCCTCGTCCATGGGCGAGGTGCGCACGACGGGAAGCGGGCCTGTCATGTCGGGCTCCGGCAGCCCCATGAAGCCGCCCTGCGGCTCCTGGCCGACCCTGCCGAACGTCGCCGTGGAGTCCTGCGCGTGGAAGCCGGAGGTGTCGGAGGGCTCCCTGCGCGGGAGGTCCTGACCCGGCGCCTGCCTGGTCTCGAACTCGGGCGGGCGGCCGAAGGCGTCCATCGGCCTGGGCTCGGGCTCGGGCAGGCTCCTGGCGAACGGGTCGAAGGTCGGCTCGGCCTGACTCGGGGCGGCCGACGGCCACCCGCTGTCGGCGAAGCCGCTGTCCGAGAACCCGCTGTCGGAGAACCCGCTGTCGGAGTAACCACTGTCGGAGAACGCGCCCGCGGACGAGCCACCCCTGTCGGTGGGGAAGGCTCCGGTGGAGGAGCCACCCCTGTCGGCGGGGAACCCGGTGGACGAGCCGCCTCTGTCCGTGGGGAACGCTCCGGTGGAGGAGCCGCCCCTGTCGGTGGGGAACCCGCCGTCGGAGAAACCGCTGTCGGAGAAGCCGGCGTCGGAGAACCTGTCGCCGAACCCGCTGTCGGGGGCGCCGGCGAACCCGTTCACGGACGGCACGCCGCCGGCGGCGGGGCCGCCGTTGCTGGACGGGTTGCCGCCCTGCGTGCCGAAGGAGCGCTCCTCGTCCAGCGGAGGCCAGGCGGACTCGCCCTCGGCGGGAGGCAGCACCCCGGGCCACGGGGTGTGCATCGGCTCCTCGAAGGCCCGCACGTCCGGGGTGTCCATGCCGAACTGCGCCACGGGCGCCGCCAGCACGGGCGAGTCGAACGGGCTGTAGGAGCTCTGCGTCTGCTGGTAGGGGAAGCCGGTCTGCGCGGGAGCCGACGCGGACACCAGCAGGGTGTCGGGCAGCACCACCAGCGCGGTGACGCCACCGGTCGGCTGCGAGCGCAGCTGCACCTTGATGCCGTGGCGCAGGGCCAGGCGGCCGACCACGAACAGGCCCATGCGGCGCGAGACCGACACGTCCACGACCGGCGGGTTGGCAAGGCGCCAGTTGGCCTGCGCGACCTCGTCGGCGGTCATGCCGATGCCGAGGTCGACGACCGCGACCATGACGCCGCCCTCGGTGCGGTTGCTGGAGACGCTGACCTTGGTCTCGCGGGGCGAGAAGGAGATGGAGTTCTCGATCAGCTCGGCGAGCAGGTGGACGACGTCGGTGACGGCGGGGCCTGCCACCATGGTGCCGGTTGGCACCTGGATGTTGACCCGCTCGTACCCTTCGACCTCCGACAGGGAGGCGCGGGCGATGTCGACCAGCTCGACCGGCTCGGTCCACTTGCGCGCGGCCTCCTGGCCGGCGAGGACCAGGAGGTTCTCGCTGTTGCGGCGCATGCGGGTGGCCAGGTGGTCGAGCTTGAAGAGGTTGGACAGACGCTGCTCGTCCTCTTCGCCGTTCTCCAGGCCCTCGATGAGCGACAGCTGCCGCTCGACGAGGGTCTGGCTGCGGCGCGAGAGGTTGACGAACATCGCGTTGACGTTGGCGCGCAGCTTGGCCTCGTCGCCCGCCAGCCGTACGGCCTCGCGGTGGACCTCGTCGAAGGCCCTGGCCACTTCCCCGATCTCGTCGCGGGTGAGCACGCCGATGGAGGGGACCTCGGGGATGACGGCGCCGTCGCCCGACTCGCGCAGCGCGCGGACCGTGTCGGGCAGGCGGCTGCCCGCCACCTCCAGGGCCTCGGCGCGCAGCCTGCGCAGCGGGCGGACCAGCGAGCCGGCCACCCCGGTGGTGATCACCAGCACGAGCACCAGCAGGACGAGGATGACCGCGCCGGAGATGATGGCGTCGCGCTGCTCGGCGTCGCTCAGCACCCTGGTCTGGGCCACGATGGAGGCGGCCAGCTGGGTCTCGACCTTGCGCATGGCGTCGACGGTCTGCTCGGTGCTGTCGTACCAGAGCTGGAGGTCACGGCGCGAGGTGATGTCGAGGTCGCGGATCTGCTTGTACTCGCGCATCTGGGCCAGCGCGCGCTGGCGCATGGCGTCGGCGCGGTCGATCTCCTGACCCCTGACCGTCTTGCGGTAGAAGGCGAGGTCGTCGGCCGAGGCCTCGGTGTCGTAGACGGCGAGCTCGCCCTGCTGGGCGTTCCACGAGCCGAGGAAGTCCGACAGGTCGTCGTAGTCGAGGCTCCGCTCGATCTGCGCGACGAGCAGGATGACCTGCTGGCGGGAGACCTCCTCCTTGGCGCGCTCGATCGCGCCGAGCGCGGTGGCGTCACCGAGCAGGCGGTCGTTGTTGCCCGAGGCGATCAGCTCGCTCTGCAGCCCCTCCATGACGTCGATCATCGAGGTGAACGTTTTGATCGCCGCTCGGGCGGGCACGCTGTCGCTGTCGCCGGCGATCGAGTCGCGCAGGCCGTCGAGGCCGTTCAGCCATCGGCTGGCGTCGTCGACCTCCTGGCGCACGCGGGCGGAGTGCGCGTCGTCGATGGCCGTGGTGCTGGCGAGCACCTTCTTCTTCTCGGCGTCGACCACGTCGCGCTGGTTGCGCAGCGCCGCCAGGCGCCGCACGCGCCGGTTGTCGGCGATGTACCAGGCGGTGAGCGCCCGCTCCTTGCCCAGCTCGTGGGAGAGCGCGCCGAGCCGCTGCACGAGCTCGGCCACCTGGGTCAGGCGGCGGTACTCGGCGGCGGTGCCGATGGAGTTGGCCAGCTGGATCCCGGCGAGGAGGACGCCCACGACCGTGGGGATCAGGATGAGCAGGATGAGGCGCGATCGCACCCGCCAGTTGCCCAGCTGGAAACGACTGCCCGACCTGGGCTTCTTTCCTGTGTCCTCCCCCGGGGCGGCGTGCCGGGGGTTATCCGTCCTCACAGAGTCTCGCAACCTCTCGCCATACGTGCTCGAAAATCTCTGACACGCATGTGGCGCATGGGATTCCAGGAGCGATCGTAATTGGAACACAACCTGACCAGATCAGCGAACGAGACATACTCCGCTAAACACCCACAAACCTGGCTTTTTTCACCCATAACGCCGCATGCTGTTTAGGCCGGCCGGAACGAGTCCCGCTCGGCTGGAGCCGCGTGCTTGATCATGAGGTGACGGGTCACGGAGTACTCCTGGACCGCCTCCTGGCTCATGTCCTTGCCGAAGCCGCTGCCCTTGACGCCGCCGTGCGGAGCCTCGCTGGCGATCGGCAGATGATCGTTCACCCACGTCACCCCGACGTCCAACCGGTGCGAGACGCGCATGGCCCTGGCCACGTCCCTCGACCAGACCGAGGAGGCCAGGCCGTAGCGGGTGTCGTTGGCCAGCCTGACAGCCTCGTCCTCGCCGTCGAAGGGCAGCACGACAAGGACAGGACCGAAAAGCTCACCCTGGACGATCTCGCTGTCCTGCGCAGGACCCGCGACGAGGGTGGGCGGGTAGAAGAAGCCCGGCGCGTCGACGGGGGCGCCACCGAAGAGCACCTCCGCATCGGAACGGGACACGAAGCCGTGCACCCTGTCGCGGTGCGCGGCCGAGATCAGCGGCCCGATGTCCGTCGTGGGGTCCCACGGATCGCCGATCGTGATCTCCGCCAGCGTAGCGCGGATCGCCTCCACGGCGTCCGCGTACACCTGCCTGGCGACGTAGACGCGGGTGGCCGCGGTGCAGTCCTGGCCGGTGTTGTAGGTCGCGCCCATGGCCACACCGCGCGCGGTCTCGGCCAGGTCGGCGTCCTCGAACACCAGCGCGGGGGCCTTGCCGCCGAGCTCCAGGTGCACGCGCTTGAGGGTGCGCGCGGCCCCCGTCATCACGGCCCTTCCGGTCTCCGTGGAGCCCGTCACGCTCACCATGTCCACGCCGGGGTCGGTGACCAGCGCCTCCCCCACCTGGGCGTCACCCGTCACGACCTGCACGAGCCCCTCGGGCGCGCCCGCCTTGGCGATCAGCTCGGCCAGGCGCATGGTGGTGCGAGGGGTCTGCGGGGCCGGCTTGATGACCACCGCGTTGCCCGCCGCCAGCGCGGGGCCGAGCTTCCACACCGCCATCACGAAGGGGAAGTTCCACGGCGCGATCGAACCCACCACACCGACGGGACGGCGCAGCAGCACGGAGGTGTAGCCCGCGCTGAACACCCCGGCGCCGCTGCCGTCGAGCGAGCGAGCGGCCCCCGCGAAGAAGCGCAGGTTGTCGGCGGCGAAGGGCAGCTCACCGTCCCTGAAGACGGCGGCGGGCTTGCCCGTCTCCTCCACCTCGAGCCTGGTCAGCTCCTCGGCGTCGGCCTCCACCAGGTCCGCGAGGCGCAGCAGCACCCTGGCCCTGTCGGCCGGCGTGGTCTGCGACCACTCCTCGAAGGCCTGCCTGGCCCTGCGTACGGCGGCCGTCACCTCGGCGACGGGCGTGTCGGGCACCTCGGCGAACGGCTGGCCGGTGGCGGGGTTGATCAGTTGGCGCATGGTGTCTTTCCTCGGAAACGATCGGGTCGGTCGCCTGCCGTGACGGCGGCGACCAGGCCGTGGGGGAGCGTGTGCGGCGCTCCCCCTGGCTTCTACTGGCCGAGCTGCTCGATCAGGTCGGCGGCCTTGCGCAGGCCGTCGCGACGGCGGATCTCCTCGCCCGCCTCGGCCAGCTTCGCGCGCAGCGGCGCGTCACCCAGCAGCCTGTCGAGGGCGCCGGTGAGCTCCTCGTCGGTGAAGGTGTAGGTGGACAGGCGCACGCCGTACCCCAGCTCGGCCACGCGCTGGGCGTTGTCGTACTGGTCCCAGAACAGCGGCAGCAGGATCATCGGCTTGCCGAAGTGCATCGCCTCGGTGGTGGTGTTGTTGCCACCGTGCGTGATGACCAGGTCCACCTGAGGAATGATCTTAGTCTGCGGCAGGAACTCCGCGCCCCACATGTTGTCGGCGAGCTTGATCTCCTCGTGCAGCGGGCCCTTGGAGACGATGAAGCGGTGCGGGGTGGTGGCCAGCACGTCGATCACGCGCTGCATGAGCTCCACGTCCGCCGAGCCGAGCGAGCCGAGCGAGAAGTAGACCAGCGCGCCCTCGCCCTTGGCGAAGGGCAGCTCGAACTCCTCGTCGGTCTCGCGGACGGAGGAGTCGAGGCGGTGCCAGCTCGGGCCGAGCGGACGGGCGTCGGTGTAGTCGAGCAGCTCGGGGTAGACGTAGAGGTTGAGATCGCCCTCGTGGATGAAGTCGAGGTCGGGCAGCGGCTCGGTGCCCTGCTCGACGCACCACTCGTTGAAGGCGGTCCAGATCTCGCGGTGGGTGCGGTCGTACTCGGCGCGGAAGGTGTCCCACTCGGAGGGGTCGTCGGCGGGCAGGCCGGAGAAGACCGGCGCCACCTGAGGACCGCGCACCTCCAGCGGGTTGCAGGAGACGATCCTCACGAACTTCTTGCCCGCGGTCAGCAGCGCGGGGAAGGTGATCACGTTGTCCTCGACGATGATGTCGGGCCGCACCCTGTCGATGATCGCCTTGAGCTGCGGCTCGCAGTACTTCACGCCGTCGATGAGCGCGTCCCAGATCGGCTTGGTGACGGTCTCGAGCTGCTCCTGGGTGCTCTTGCGGTACTCAGGGGCGGTGTCGCGGATGAAGTCCTTCCAGAACTGACCCGCGTCCTGCTCCTCCTCGGCCGGAGGGGCGAGGTCGACCAGGTCCTCCTCGAAGCCCAGCGCCTCGAGCTTGCCCTTCCATGACGCTTCAGCCGCGAAGACCACACGGTGTCCGCGACGGCGCAGGATGTCGCCGATGCCGATGCTGTTGTTCGTCGGGCCGTACGCGCTTTCAGGCATGAACAGGATGGTGAGAGACATCATCTACTCCGGGAGGAACGCTCAGTTGAATTGCGATTCAAATACTGATCTAGCGGGAGAGTCAACTTCAAGGCAGTATGTGCCCGGTTGACCTTAATGACACGATAGAAACGGGGAGCCTGGTGACCGCGCGCAAGAGCCGCTCGGACCGGCGCATCGACCTCATCGAGGCCGCGCGCAGGGCCATCGTCCGCCACGGCATCGACGGGGTGCACCTGGCCCACGTGGCGGAGGAGGCGGGGCTGACCTCCGGCGCGGTGCTCTACCACTACCCCGACCTCAGCGAGCTGCTGGTCGAGGCGCACCACGCCAGCGTGGAGCGCTTCTACGAGCACCGCATGCGCCAGATCTCGACGATCAGCGACCCTGCCCGCAAGCTGGTGACGACGATCCGCTCCGGGCTGCCCACCGGGCCGCTCGATCCCGACGTGCGCCTGCTCAACGAGCTGGGAGGGGCGGCGGGCCGCAACCGTATCTACGGCCTGCTGCTCACCACCCTCTTCGACCGCCAGGTGTCGATGTACCAGGCGATCCTGGACACGGGACAGGCGCTGGGCGTCTTCGACCTGACGACCGAGTCCCTGACGATCTCGCGCAACCTGGTGGCGCTGGAGGACGCCTACGGCTACCGCATCACCGCCAGGCACCCGCTCATCGGCCCGGAGGAGGCCGCCGAGCTCATACTCGACTACGCCCGCACGGCCACGGGCTGCGACCTGTCTCACTGAATCAGCACCGCGTCGGCGCTGTCCCAGCCGAGCCTGACCTGAGCGCCCGCCTCGACCTTCGCGGCACCCTGCTGGGCGACCAGGACGGGCTTGTCCCTGCCCGGCACGGTGACCGCGATGTGCGAGATCCCGCCGTAGAAGCTGACGTCCAGCACGGTGCCGAGCAGGCCGCGATCGGTGAGCCTGACGTTCTCCGGCCTGACGGCCAGCAGCGCGTCGACCCCCGCCACCTCGGCACCCTCACCCGGCAGCACGCCGAGCTCGGGGACGTCGAGGCCGCCCGGCACCACGGTGCCCTCGAAGAGGTTGTTGGCGCCGACGAAGTCGGCCACGAACGGCGTGCGGGGCCGCTCGTACAGGGTGACGGGCTCGTCCACCTGCCGCACCTGCCCCTTTTCGAAGACGGCGATGCGGTCGGCCAGCGACATGGCCTCCTCCTGGTCGTGGGTGACCACGACGAAGGTGATGCCGACCTCGTGCTGCAGCCGCTTGAGTTCCAGCTGCATGCCCGCCCGCACCTTCTTGTCCAGCGCCGACAGCGGCTCGTCGAGCAGCAGCAGGCGCGGGCGCTTGACGATCGCGCGGGCCAGGGCGACGCGCTGGCGCTGGCCGCCCGACAGCTGGGACGGCTTGCGCCCGGCCATCTCGGCCAGGCCGACGGTCTCGAGCACCTCCTCGACCCGCTGCTTGACCTCGGCCCTGCCGAGCTTCTCCTGCTGCAGGCCGTAGGCGATGTTCTTGGCCACGCTCATGTGCGGGAACAGCGCGTACGACTGGAACATCAGGTTGATCGGCCGCCTGTTCGGCTGCATCGACAGCAGGTCGTCGCCGTCGAGCGTGACGGTGCCCGCGTCGGGCGTCTCGAACCCGGCCAGAATCCGCAGCAGCGTGGTCTTCCCGCAGCCCGAGGGGCCGAGCAGGGCGAAGAACTCGCCCTGCCCGATCTCCAGCGAGACGTTGTCGAGCGCGGTGACGTCACCGAACCTGCGGGTGACGCCGTCAATCTTGAGCACGAAACTCCCCGATCTTCGTCATGCGCTGGGCGACGATCACCACGGTGAAGCTCACCAGCAGCAGGATCGACGCGAGCGCGTTGATCTCCGGGGTCACCCCGAACCTGATCATTGAGTAGATGACGATGGGCAGCGTCGGCTCGGTCGGCGCCGCCGTGAAGAACGCGATGACGAACTCGTCGATCGACAGGGTGAAGGCCAGCAGCGCGCCTGCCACGATGCCGGGCGCGAGCTGCGGCAGCGTCACCCTGACGAAGGTGGTGACGGGTCCCGCCCCGAGGTCGCGTGAGGCCTCCTCCAGCGAGGAGTCTGCGTGGGCCAGCCTGGTGCGCACGACCGCCGCCACGAAGGCCATGCCGAACAGCGCGTGCGACAGGATCACCGAGTGCAGGCCGAGGCTGAACTGCACCACGTCGTAGAAGACCAGCAGCCCGATCGCCAGCACGAGGTCGGGCAGGATCGCCGGCATCAGCCCGAGCGCGTCGAGCAGCTTGGAGCGGGTGTGCCTGGCCAGGCCCACGGCGAGCAGGGTGCCGAGGACCGTGGCGAGCACGGTCGATCCCCCCGCCACGATGAGGGTGTTGACCAGGCCCTCCATCACCTTGTCGTCCTCGGCGAGCACGCCGTACCACTTGAGGCTGAAGCCCTCGTGGAGGTAGGGCGACTTGCCCTCGTTGAAGGACATCACGACGAGGACGGCGATCGGCGCGTAGAGGAAGACGTAGGTCAGCCAGAACGGCACGTAGAGGAAGCGCGGCCTACCCACGGCGGCTCACCCACGACTGGATCACCAGGAGCACGATCAGGACCAGGATGACGGCCAGCGCCAGCGTCGAGCCGAAGGGCCAGTCACGCGACTTGAGGAACTCGGCGCGGATCAGGGTGCCGACCGTGGCCGTGCGTCCTCCTCCGAGGATCTCGGGGATGACGAAGTTGCCGAAGCTGGGCACGAAGACGAACAGGCAGCCGGTGGCCACGCCGGGCAGCGTCAGCGGCAGCGTGACCCTGCGGAAGGTCGTGAAGGCCGAGGCGCCCAGATTGGCCGAGGCCTCCCGCAGCTGCGGGTCGAGCTTCTCGATCGCCGCGTACAGCGGCAGCACCATCAGCGGCAGGTAGGAGTAGAGCAGCCCCGTGACGATCGCCCCGTGGTTGTACAGGAGCTCCATCTGCGTGCCCAGAGCCGAGTTGATGAGGCCGGGCCCGCTCAGCAGGATCGTCCACGCGTAGACCCTGATGATGAAGTTGGTCCAGAACGGCAGCACGATCGCGACCAGCGCGACGGTCTTCCACGTACGCGGCAGCCTGGCGATCAGGTACGCCGTGGGGTAGCCGAGCAGGAGCGCGAACACCGTGGTCAGCGTGGCCAGCTTGATCGACGTCAGGACGACGTCGAGGTAGAGCGGGTCGAACAGACGGCTGAAGTTCTCCGTCGTGAACTCGTAGACGATGCCGCCGAAGCGGCCGCGCCTGAAGACGGTGTAGCTGAGGATCAGCGCGAGGGGCACCAGCAGGAGCACCGCCAGATAGGCGACGCCCGGGCCCAGGAACACGAACGCGCCCAGCCGGCGCCCCCATCGAGGGGACACCGGCCGGGGCTTGCCGACGACTTTCACGGCTACTTGGCCGCGACCTCGGTCGAGAGGCGGGTGTACTTGACCGACGCCTCGCCCAGGTCGATGGCCGCCTCACCGTTCAACAGCTCGGCGGGGGAGATGCCGAGGAGCGAGCCCTCGGGCACCTCGACCTTGTCCATGGCCGCCTTGTTGGGCACCTTGTAGTTGATGTTGGCGGCCGCCCAGCTGTGGATCTCGGGGTTCAGGATGTAGTTGATCAGAGCGTGCGCGGCCTCCTTGTTCTTGGAGGACTTCATGATCACCATGGTGTCCACCCAGAGGTCGCTGCCCTCGCTCGGCACGACGAACTTGATGTTCTTCTTCGCGTCGGTGGTCGGGCACCAGCCGTCCCATGCCTCGGCCATCACGGCCTCGCCCGACTGCAGCTTCTGGCCGAAGGTGACGTCGTCGTAGATCACGTGCGGCTTGGCCGCGAGCAGCAGCTCCTTGGCCTTGGCGATTTCCTCGTCCTTGGTGGTGTTGACCGAGAACTTGAGGACCTTGAGCGCGGGCAGGGCCAGCCAGCGCTCGGTGGCCAGCATCGTGACCTTCTTGTCCGCCCATGCCGGCGGCTTCAGGATGTCGTTCCAGCTCTTCGGCTCGGCCTTGACCAGGTCGCTGCGGTAGCAGATGCCGGTGGTGCCCCAGGTGTAGGGGACCGAGAACTTGTTGCCCTTGTCGTAGGAGAGCTGCGTGGCCTCGGGGTAGAGGTTGCTGAGGTTGGGGATCAGCTCGGGGTGGATCGGCTCCAGCAGGCCCTGCTCGTTGAGCGCCTGGGCGTACTGCCCTGAGACGAACGCCACGTCGATGCTCTCGCCGGCCTGCGTGGTCAGCTTGGCCATCGCGGTCTCGTTGGTGTCGTGCTCGACGATGTCGACCTTGCTGACCTTGAGCTCGGCCTTGGCCTTCTCGGCCAGCTCCTTGGGCGTGTAGCCCGGCCAGACGGTCACCGTGAGACTCTGCTTGGACAGGTCGGCCTTGGCGTCCAGCTGCGCCGCAGCGCTCGGAGCTGGTTTCGCGCTGTCGGTCGACGACTCGCCGCCGCACGCCGCGACGGCGAGCGCGAGTCCGGTCGCCACCACGACGACCGGAAGACGACGGGTGTACCGGATACGGGACACGGCCGCTACTCCTTCTAGATTCAGATGTACGAGGGGTCTCGCGACCAACCGGGCACTGCAGACCAAAGCAGGAGTGTTGCAGCCAACATCAACATGAGCAAGACTTTTCCGGACATTGTCACCAGGAAGTTTGATCCCGTTGTTGAATCGCGATTCAATTTGGGAGCGATTGCTCTCACTGGGTGAGAATCCCGTCACCGATCGGGAGGACACCGCCGTTCCCCGCGCGGGGAACGGCGTCACCTCGGCGCTCCTCGCGGCGCTGCGCTCCGACCCGCCACCGCCATTCTCCCTGTACCGCTACCTTCCCCTGCCCGACGGTCCAGGACCTGAGGAACCAGCGTGGGAGGAGCGCGGCATCGACGTCGACCAGACCAACCACTCGGTGGTCGTGGGCGAGCGGTTCGTGGTGAAGTGGATGGCCGTTCCCGCGCCGCTCCCCCACCCGACGCTCGTCGCCTTCGCGCACCTCACCGAGGCCGGCTTCGAGCACACGGCGCCGCCGTACGCGGCGCTCACCGTGGTCGGTTCCTCGGGTGCCGAGCGGCTGCTCGCCCTGGTCACCGGGTACCTGCCCGAGGCGCGCGACGGGTGGGAGTGGTGCGTGGACGAGGCGGAGGCGGGCCGTACCGCCTTCGCATCCACGCTCGGCCGCCTGGCCGCCGACCTCCACCTTGCCCTCGCCACCTTCCCTCCGGCGAGTGCGCAGGCCCCGCCCGCCGCGCCGGCCGTCACCCCGCCCGCCTCCGCGCCCGCCTCCGCGCTCGCCGACAGGGCCGAGCGGGCGCTGCAAGAGGCGCTCGAGCTCACCGACGGGGAGGACGGCACGTGGCTGCGCGAGCACGCCGACGCGCTCCGCGCCCGGCTCGAACCCCTGGCGGACGCCGTCGGCGGCGCCACGATCCGCATCCACGGCGACCTCCACGTGGGCCAGATCCTCCAGTGGCGCGACGGCTACGCCGTGATCGACTTCGACGGCAATCCCACGGTCGCGCAGGCCGAGCCGTACCAGCCTGCCGCCCGCGACGTCGCCCAGCTCACCACCAGTCTCGAGCACGTCGCCCAGGTCGCGATCAGGCGCAGGGGCACCGCCCCCTCCGCCGCCGCCACGTGGGCCGCGACCGCCCGCGAGGGGCTGCTGTCGGCCTACAGGGACAGGCTGCGCGCCGAGGGCAGACCCGAACTGCTGGACGAGCGGCTGATCGGCCCGTTCGAGATCGAGCAGGAGTGCCGCGAGCTCATCTACTCCGCCCGTCACCTGCCCCGCTGGCGCTACGCCCCGATGGGCGTGCTGCGCACCCGCTTCACCGAGGAGACCCCGTGAACCCCGAACTCTTCCAGGCCGACCTGGAGGCCAAGCCCGCCGCCCTCACCGACCTGGCCGCCTGGCTGGACAAGGAGCGGCCGCCGCTGCCCGAGGGGGTCAGGCGGGTGGTCTTCCTCGGCATGGGCAGCTCCCGCTACGCCGCGGGCGTGGCCGCCCTGCGCCTGCGGGCCAGGGGCTTCGACGCCTACGCCGAGTACGGCTCGGCCGCCGCCACCTTCCCCGCGGGTCCCGAGACGCTCGTCGTGCCGATCTCGGCGACCGGAGGGAGCAGGGAGACGCTCGACGCCCTCGCCCGCTACGTGGGCGGCCCCTCCCCCGTCGTCGCCCTCACCAACGCGCCTGACTCGGCGATCACCGAGGGGGCCGACGCGGTCATCCCGATGCTGGCGGGCGAGGAGCGCGGCGGCGTGGCCTGCCGTACCTTCCAGCACACCCTGATCCACCTGCTGGCGATGGAGTCCGAGCTCACGGGGGCCGGGCGCGACCTCCCCTCGCTGGTACGGCTGGCCGCCGAGGCCACCTCGGACCTGCTGGAGCGGCGGGAGCAGTGGCTGCCGCTCGCCCTCGACCTGCTCGACGGGCCGAGCGGCGTCTACGCCATCGCCCCCGCCGAGCGGATGTCGTCGGCCGAGCAGTCGGCGCTGATGGTCCGCGAAGGGCCGCGCCGCCCCGCCGACGCGTGCGAGAGCGGCGACTGGTCGCACGTGGACGTCTACCTCACCAAGACGCTCTCCTACCGGGCGCTGCTGTTCCCGGGCTCCGCCTACGACGCCCAGGCCATGGACTGGGTACGGCAGCGCGGCTCGACCGTCCTCACGGTCGGCGGCCACGTGGAGGGAGAGCGGGGCTCGATCCGCTACGCGCACGACGAGGACCCCGACGTCGCCCTGCTGACCGAGACCCTCGTCGCCGAACTGGTCGCGGCCCACTGGTGGCGCGGCGCCTGATCTCCTGGCTCAGTATCGGGGGCCGTAGGCGGAACGGACGGTCAGGGCGTGCTCGACCAAGGTGATGAGCGTGCTCTTGACCGCCTCGCGGGAGCGGGCGTCGGTGCGCACGATCGGCACGGGCGAGGGCAGCGTGAGCGCGTCGCGCACCTGGCTCTCGACGTGGGGGAAGCTTCCGTTCCACCCGTTGAGCCCGATCACGAACGGCAGCTTGGCCTCTTCGAAGTAGTCGATGGCGGGGAAGCTGTCGGCCAGCCTGCGCGTGTCGACCAGGACGATCGCGCCGATCGCGCCGCGCACCAGGTCGTCCCACATGAACCAGAACCGGTGCTGGCCTGGCGTGCCGAACAGGTAGAGGATCAGGTCGCGGTCGAGCGAGACCCTGCCGAAGTCCATCGCCACCGTGGTGGTCGTCTTGTCAGGGGTGAGGCTGAGGTCGTCCACTCCGGCCGAGGCGTTCGTCATGACCGCCTCGGTGGTGAGCGGGAGGATCTCCGACACCGCGCCCACGAACGTCGTCTTGCCGACGCCGAACCCGCCCGCCACGACGATCTTCGTCGAGGTGAGCCCGCCTTCCGTAGGAAACATGCTCATCAGCCCGCCATGTGAGGTTCGTGACCGACGAGGCATGCGATGGCGGTCGATTGCGCATGTTTCCTGTGGCTAGAGCCTGCGAAGTCCACTGAGCACCCTTTCCAGCAGGTTCCTGTTCGGCATGCCGGCGTCCAGCTGCGGCTGGTAGATCCGGACGAGCCCTTCCGCCTCCATGTCCGCGATCAGCACGCGGGCCACCCCGAGCGGCATGGCGAGCAGGGCCGACACCTCGGCGACGGACCTGATCTGGCGGCACAGCTCGCTGATCGCCCGGTACTCACGGGTGTGGTTCGTGCCGAGCTGGGCCGAGGTGGCCGAGGAGACCAGCGCCTCCATGGCCAGGTCCGTGCGCGGCGCGGTACGCCCGCCCGTGAGGGAGTACATCCGCACCAGGGAGCTGCGCTCCTCCTGCGGGGGCTCCCCGTAGTTCGGGGAGTGCGGCGCCCCGTACCCGTAAGGGGGGCCGTCATTCCACGTGGCCACGTTGCTCTCCCATCACCAGGGGCGCGCTGAGGACAGTTCCGCCCGTACGGCGGGCGTGAGCACCTGCCCCGCCCGCTCGACGAGGACAGTCATCTGATAGGCCACCAGGCCCAGGTCACAGTCGGGCGCGGCCAGCACGGCCAGGCACGACCCGTCGCTGATGTTCATGACCAGCATCAGCCCTCGCTGCATCTCCACGACCGTCTGGGTGACCCCACCCGCCTCGAAGACCCTGGCCGCACCCTGGACCAGGCTGACCAGTCCCGCGGCCACGGCCGCCAGCTGGTCGGCCCTGTCCTGCGGAAAGCCTCTCGAGAAGGCCATCGGCAGGCCGTCGGCGGAGACCACCACGGCGTGCGCGACGCCCGGCACCTCCTCGACGAAGCCGCTGACCAGCCAGCTGACGTCTCTGGCGGCCTGGCTCAACTCCATCACCGCTGCTCCTCCCCCTCGTGCGCCTGCTCGATCTCGGCGCGGCCCTTGCGCACGCCCTGCTGGTAGCTGGCCAGCCTGCTGCGGATCCTGTCGGGGGAAGGCGGTGGCAGAGCAGGCGGGGCGCTCTGCGTCTGCGGGAGGGCCGAGCCCGGCACGAGGTTCGCCCGCGGTTGGCGCTTGGGCAGGCCCGAGGTGGTGAGACCGCCGCTGTTCGGCTCGCTGACCGACCGGGCGGCCTGCCACCCCGCGTCGGCGGGCGAGGACCACACGTCGGCCGCCTGCTGCTGCGGCGCGGGAGCAGAGGCCGCGTCGGGCGCTCCGGCCTGCGCGTGCCGTCCCTCGTGGGC
Organism: Nonomuraea recticatena; assembly: GCF_039533245.1. Taxonomy (NCBI): domain Bacteria; kingdom Bacillati; phylum Actinomycetota; class Actinomycetes; order Streptosporangiales; family Streptosporangiaceae; genus Nonomuraea; species Nonomuraea recticatena. Next base: position 123,947 of record NZ_BAAATE010000020.1, read on the forward strand.
CTTGGGGCGTTCGAGCGTGGCGTCGGGGCGCTTGAACCAGTTGGACTCCACCGCGGCGAAGATCGGCAGGAACTCCTCTTCGCTTTTCTCCAGCGAGGAGCTCTCCACCCGCGGCAGCGGTCTGGTGGCGTCGGGCTGTCCCGCGTAGGGATTCGGTGAGCCGCCCAGCCCCGGCATCCGCCTGAAGCCCAGCCCCTCGCCCTGACCTCCGCGCCTGGGCAGCCCGTTCGCGGTGTGGTCGGAAGGGGCGGCGTGGTCGAGATCGGTGGACGGCGCGTCGTTGGTGGCGAACCAGTCACCGGACGGGCTGTCGAACGTCCCGGGCCCGTCGAAGGGTGAGGTGCTGTCGAAGACGGGCGGGCCGTCGAGGACCGGCGCGGCCATGGGCGCGGGTCGCAGGTCCTCCAGCGACGGGTGGTCGTAGGCCGGGGGCCCCGCCTGCGCGGGCACCACCGGGCCGCCCTGCGGCTGTCCCGGCAGGAAGGGCTGCCCCGGCGCGGACGGCTGGCCGTGGCCGGGGAGCGGGCCGTGCCCTGGCTGGCCGTGAGCGCCATGGAGGCGTTGAGGGCCCTGCGGGCCGGGGCCGTGAGAGGCAGGACCGTGAGAGCCAGGGCCGTGAGAGCCAGGACCGTGGGCGCCGTGCCCGAGCTGCGCGTGAGGAGCGTGCGCGGGCTGGCCGTGCGGGCCGTGGGCGGGCTGGCCCGCGACCGGCGGCTGGCCGGGGATCGCGGTGAGCAGCGCCTCGGGGATCACTACCATCGCGGTGAGCCCGCCGACGTCCTGCCTGCGCAGCTGGACGCGGATGTCGTGCCTGAGCGCCAGCCTGCCGACCACGAACAGGCCCATGCGCCGCGAGACCGACACGTCGACGACCGGCGGGTTGGCCAGGCGCCAGTTCGCCTGGGTGATCTCCTCCTGGCTCATCCCTATGCCGTGGTCGGTCACCGCGATCATGACCCCGCCACCGTCGATGCGGTTGCTGGAGATGGTCACCTTGGTGTCGCCCGCGGAGAACGACACGGCGTTCTCCACCAGCTCGGCCAGCAGGTGGACGGTGTCGCTGACCGCCTGCCCCGCGACCGCGACCTCCGACTGCACCTGGTTCACGACGCGGTCGTAGCTCTCGACCTCGCCCAGCGCCGCCCGCACGATGTCCATGAGCTCGACCGGCTGGGTCCACTTGCGGGCGGCCTCCTGGCCGGCGAGGACCAGCAGGTTCTCGCTGTTGCGGCGCATGCGGGTGGCCAGGTGGTCGAGCCTGAACAGGTCGCCGAGGCGGTTGTCGTCGCGTTCGCCGCGCTCGAGGCGCTCGATGAGCGACAGCTGCCGCTCGACGAGGGTCTGGCTGCGGCGCGAGAGGTTGACGAACATCGCGTTGACGTTGGCGCGCAGCTTGGCCTCGTCGCCCGCCAGCCGTACGGCCTCGCGGTGGACCTCGTCGAAGGCCCTGGCAACCTCGCCGACCTCGTCCTTGGAGAAGACGCCGATGGGCGCGACCTCGGCGGGCGGGCCGCCGTCGCGCGCCTCGCGCAGCCGCTGGACGAAGCCGGGAAGGCGCTGTCCCGCGATGTCGAGCGCCTCGCTGCGCAGCCGCCGCAGCGGCCGCACCAGCGAGCGGGCCACCCCCGTGGTGATCAGCAGAACGGCGAGCAACAGCGCGGCCACGGCTCCCGCGACGAGATAGGCGCGCTGCTGCTCGGCGGAGGCCAGCAGACCGGTGCGGGCGACGATCGCCGAGGCGTGCCGTTCCTCGACCGTGCGGAGGGAGTCGACGACGATCGTGGCCGCCTCGAACCATTCGCGCGCGTCGTCGCGCTTGCTCAGGTCGAGGCCCCTCAGCGGGGCTCCCGCGTTGGCCCTGTCGAGGACCAGCTCGCGCAGGAAGCGGGCCCTGTCGGCGCGGCGGCCGTTGACGGTCTCGTCGAAAAGGCGGCGCTCGTCGGAGGTGGCCTCCTCCGCGAAGGCCTTGCGCTCGTTGGTCTCGCGCGCCAGCTCGCCGAGGAAGGCCTTGAGCTGCTCCTGCTCGAACCTGCCCGCCACCAGCACGGTGGTGAGCAGAGCCTGCTGCAGCGAGGCGCTCTCCTTGGCGCGGGCCAGGGCGTCGAGCGTGGTCGACTGGCGGGCCAGCTCCTCGTCGTCTGCGCCCTTGCCGAGCTGGTCGTTGAGCGCGAGCAGGTCGGAGATGACGGCGGTGTAGGAGCCGAGGGCCGCGCCGGGGAGCAGGTCCGACTCGAGCGCCTGGTCGCGCAGCGCGGTGAGGTCCTCGAGGCGGGCCAGCACGGCGTCGACCTCGTCGCCTGTGCGGCCCGTGAGGTCGGGGCCGAGGATCGTGGCGCTCTGCCGTACCTTGTCGACCTCGGTGTCGGCCCTGCTCATCTGCTGGCGCACGTCGGCCAGACCGCGTTCGGGCCTGCCGAGCGCGATGTACCAGGCGGTGCGGGCGCGTTCGGCGCCCAGCTCGTGGGTGAGCGCGCCGACCCGCTCGGCGAGCTTGGCCAGCTGGTTGGCGCGGTCGTAGTCCGTGGCCGCGCTGGTGGAGGCGACGACCTGCAGGCCGCCCAGCAGGACGGCGGCGGCGGTGGGCACGAGAATCAGCGCGACCAGCCGCGCACGCACGCGCCAGTTGCGTAAGCGCCACCCGCCGTCGTCGGCCTTGGTTCTTCTGCTCACCGAACGCAACCTCAGTAGGGAAAGGGCCTCCTGGTGAGGCTCCTGGGAGAATCCAGCAACTGCGGGTTATTCGAGCACATCACTATAAGGAACGGCTAGCCGAACATAACGCGACAAAACCAATCTTGTGTGACACAAGCGAAGAGAAGCTGGAGCCCCCGTTTTCGGGCGATCCGCAAAAGATCAACCTGCCAGAAATATAGGCATATAACTGACCGTGTCCGTTAATGGGGTTTTGGTGCGTTCCACTCCTGGACTACTCCAGTAACACCCGAGTCTCTGGATGATCACGACGTTGTGATTTGCGTTGTTCAAGTCATATGTTGAGCCCCGTCGCGCCTACCCTCGACAACTCGGACCGCGCCAAGCGGCGAGGGCCGCGAGCTTCTGGAGGCAGAAAGTGGAAGCCGGGCAGGACAGTGCGGCCATCGAGGTCGGCGGTCTGTGGAAGATCTTCGGGCCCCGGGGGGACCGTGTCCTGAATGGCCCTGACAAGGACCTCGACCCCTCCGAACTTCGCCGGAAGACCGGTTGCACCGCCGCCGTCAGAGATGTCACTTTCACCGTGCGACCAGGCGAGATGTTCGTCGTGATGGGCCTGTCGGGAAGCGGTAAGTCCACTCTCGTGCGCTGCCTCACCAGGCTCGTCGAGCCGACGGCAGGGCAGATCAGCATCGGCGGCGAAGATGTGCGCGCCGCCTCTCCCGCGAGGCTGCGCGAACTGCGCCGCCACCGCGTCAGCATGGTCTTCCAGCACTTCGGCCTGCTCCCGCACCGCAAGGTGATCGACAACGTGGCCTACGGCCTGGAGATCCAGGGCGTCTCCCGCAGGGACCGCCACGCCAGGGCCGGCGAGATCCTCTCCCTCGTCGGGCTGGACGGCTACGCCGACGCCTATCCCGACCAGCTCTCGGGCGGCATGCAGCAGCGCGTGGGCCTGGCCAGGGCGCTGGCGGTCGAGCCGCAGGTGATGCTGTTCGACGAGCCGTTCAGCGCGCTCGACCCGCTGATCCGCAGGGACATGCAGACCGAGGTCGTCCGGCTGCACCGCGAGGTGGGCAAGACCATGGTCTTCATCACCCACGACCTGTCGGAGGCGCTCAAGCTCGGCGAGCGCATCGCGATCATGCGGGCGGGGGCCATCGTGCAGCTCGGCACGCCCGAGGAGGTGGTGGGCGCGCCCGCCGACGACTACGTGGCCGACTTCGTGCGTGACGTGCCCCGCAGCCACGTGCTGTCGCTGCGCTGGATCTCCAGGGACCCCGAACCCGACGAGCGGCTCGACGGGCCCGTGCTGCCGGCCGCCACCGTCATCAGGGACGCCGTCCCCGCCGTGACCGGCTCGGGCCGGCCCATCCGCGTGATGGACGGCGACCGGCTGGTCGGCGTGGTCGATCGCGTGGACATCCTGTCGGCCATGGGCGAGGCACCGTCCGCCCGCGTGCCGGAGGCCAGGGCGTGAGCGGCGCGGTCGCGACCCTCGAGACCCCGGTGCTGCGCCGTCCGCCGCGATGGCTCGTCCCCGTGGCCGTCGGCGTCGTCCTCCTGGCCGGCTACCTCACGATGCGCGGCACCGCCACGCTCCCTCACGACGACGAGGCCGCTCCCTTCCTGGCCGTCAACGAGGCGCGCGACTGGGTCGACTCCAACAGGAACGACAACCCGCTCTTCCTGTACGGCGTCAACTACGTCCGCATCTACCTCGGCGAGCTCTACGCCGCCTTCGAGACCGTCCTGTTCGCGCTCGGCTGGCCCGGGCTCATCGGCGCGCTGGGCGCTCTCGGCTGGCTCGCCGGCGGATGGCGGCTTGCGCTGCTCGGCGTGGGCGGGTTCGCCGCCCTCGGAGTGCTCGGGGTGTGGGAGGCGAGCGTCCGCACCCTCGCCCTGGTCCTCACCTCCGTGCTGGTGGCCCTGGCCGTCGGCCTGCCGCTGGGGGTGTGGGCGGGCCGCTCGGCGCGGGTGCGCAGGGCGCTGACCCCGGTGCTCGACGTCATGCAGATCATGCCGACGTTCGCCTACCTGACGCCGATGGTGCTCTTCTTCGGCATCGGCCCCTCCTCCGCGACCGTCGCCACGCTCATCTACGCGATGCCGGTGGCGATCAGGATCACCGCGCTGGCCGTCGAGCGGGTCTCGCCCACCGCGATCGAGGCGTCGGCCTCCCTGGGGGCGACCCGGTGGCAGACGCTGCGCAAGGTGCAGCTGCCGATGGCCCGCGAGACGATCGCGCTGGCGATCAACCAGGCCATCATGATGGCGCTGTCGATGGTCGTGATCGCCGCCCTCATCTCGGCCCCAGGGCTGGGCTCCGACATCATCAGGGGTCTGTCCAGGGCGAACGTCGGCTTCATGCTTCCCGCGGGCATCGCCATCGTCGTCATGGCGATCGTCCTGGACCGGCTGACCATGGCCGCCGCGAAACGCGAGAGGACGGCGCAGGCCGCCCCCTCGGGCCCGCGCCGCTACGCCGTCGCGGGCGCGATCGCCGTCGCGGGGGTGGTGGCGGCCACGCTGCTGCCCGCGCGCTTCCCCGACGCGTGGATCCTGCGCGTCGGCCCTCCCGTGACCGAGGCGGTGAACTGGGCGAAGTTCAGCTGGTACGACGTCACCACGGCCATCAGGAACGTGACCTCCGACCTCCTGCTCAACCCGCTGCAGGACGTGCTGACCTCCACGCCGTGGTGGCTGGTGGCGGCGGCCGTCCTGGCGCTGGCCTGGTGGGCCAGCGGGCCGAGGCCCGCGCTGACCGCGCTGGCCTGCCTGCTGGGTCTGGCGCTGCTCGGCCTGTGGGAGCACAGCATGGCCACGCTGACCACCGTGCTGGTCGCCGTCACCGTCACCCTGCTGCTCGGCCTGCTGCTCGGCGTGGCGGCCGCGCGTTCGCGCGGCTTCTCCGCCGTCCAGCGCCCCCTGCTGGACGCCGCGCAGACGATGCCCTCGATCGTCTACCTGCTGCCCGCCCTCGCGCTGTTCGGCGCGACCAGGTTCACCGCCATCTTCGCCTCGGTCATCTACGCGGTGCCGCCGGTGGTGCGCCTGGTCGAGGACGGCATCCGCGGCGTCTCCCCCACGACCGTCGAGGCCGCGCTGTCGGCGGGCTCGACCGGCGGCCAGCTGCTGTGGAAGGTGCAGCTGCCCATGGCCAGAGGCGCCATCCTGCTCGCCGCCAACCAGGGCATCGTGATGACGCTCGCCATGGTCGTGGTGGGCGGCATGGTCGGGGCGGGCGGGCTCGGCTACGACGTCGTCACCGGTTTCTCCCAGCACTCCGAGTTCGGCATGGGCTTCGTCGCCGGAGTCGGCACGGTGCTGCTGGGCATCATGCTCGACCGCATCACGCAGGGCGCCGACAGGCGCTCTTCCCCCCCAAGTAAGAGGATGAACACCGCATGAAGATTCGCCTCATGGCCGGGGTCGTCGCCCTTGGCCTGGCCGTCGCGGGTTGCGGCGGCGGCGCCAGAGTCGACACCGGCGCCACAGCGACAGCCGCCGCCCAGCCCAGCGGCTCGGGCAGCGCCGCGCCGGCGGGAACCGTCAACATCGCCATCAATCCGTGGGTCGGCTACGAGGCCACGGCCGCCGTCATCGCCCACCTGCTGACGAACGAGCTCGGCTACACGGTGCAGAAGAAGGAGCTCAAGGAGGAGGTCGCCTGGGCCGGCTTCGAGACCGGCGAGGTCGACGTCATCGTCGAGAACTGGGGCCACGACGATCTGAAGAAGAAGTACTTCGAGGAGAAGAAGGTCGCCCTGTCCGCCGGTTCGACCGGCAACAAGGGCATCATCGGCTGGTACGTCCCGCAGTGGATGGCCGACAAGTACCCCGACATCACCGACTACAAGAACCTCAACAAGTACGCCGACCTGTTCAAGACCTCGGAGTCGGGCGGCAAGGGTCAGCTCCTCGACGGCGACCCTTCCTACGTCACCAACGACGAGGCCCTGGTCAAGAACCTGAAGCTGGACTTCAAGGTCGTCACGGGCGGCAGCGAGGCCGCGCTGCTCGAGTCCGCGGTGCAGGCCCAGGAGCAGCAGAAGCCGCTGCTGTTCTACTTCTGGACCCCGCACTGGCTCTTCGACAAGGTCAAGCTGGCCAGGGTGAACCTGCCGCCGTACACCGCCGGCTGTGACGCCGACCCGAAGAAGGTCGCCTGCGACTACGGCGAGCTCGACCTCGACAAGATCGTGAGCAAGAAGTTCGCCGACACCGGCGGCAAGGCCTACGAGCTGGTCAAGAACTTCAGCTGGACCAACGAGGACCAGAACGCGGTCGCCAACGACATCCAGAACAACGGCATGTCCGCCGAGGACGCCGCCAAGAAGTGGGTGGAGGCCAACCAGGCCAAGTGGCAGGCATGGCTTCCCAAGTAAGGCTCCGAAGCAGGGCTCTGGCGGGGGCGCTGGCCCTCGCCCTGATCCTCACCGGCTGTACGGCCGAGGCGCCCCAGCAGCCCAGGCAGACGGGCACCGTACGGCTGGCCGTCAACCCGTGGGTCGGCTACGAGGCCAGCGCCGCCGTCCTGGCCTACCTGCTCGAGCACGAGCTCGGCTATCGCGTGCAGACCAAGAAGCTGGCGGAGGACGAGTCCTGGAAGGGCTTCGAGAGCGGCGAGGTCGACGTCATCGTCGAGAACTGGGGCCGCGAGCAGGAGAAGAAGGAGTTCATCCAGGACAAGAAGGTCGCGGTCTCCGCCGGGCTGAACGGCAACAAGGGCATCATCGGCTGGTACGTGCCCCAGTGGATGGCCGAGGAGTATCCGGACATCACCGACTGGCGCAACCTCAACAAGTACGCCGAGCTGTTCAGGACCGCCAAGTCCGGGGACAAGGGACAGGTGCTCGACGGCGACCCGTCGTTCGTCACCTCCGACGAGGCCCTGGTCAGGAACCTGAAGCTCGACTACCGGGTCGTCTACGCCGGCAGCGAGAACGCCCTGATCAGCGCGGCGAGGAACGCCACGAGGAACAGGCGGCCGCTGCTGATGTACTTCTACGAGCCGCAGTGGCTGTTCACCCAGGTCAAGCTGGTCAAGATCAACCTTCCCCCCTACGCCATCGGCTGCGACGCCGTACCGGCGAAGGTGGCCTGCGACTACCCGCCCTACCTGCTCGACAAAATCGTCAGCAGGAAGTTCGCCGACACCGGCGGCAGGGCCTACGAGCTGGTGCGCAACTTCACCTGGACCAACGAGCACCAGAACGCGGTGGCCAGCGACATGGCCGACGGCGGCATGTCGGCGCAGGCGGCCGCCAAGAAGTGGGTCGAGGCGAACAAGATCGTGTGGAAGGACTGGCTGCCCAGGTGACGCGGGCGCGCACACGTCACCGGCGGCGGCGTGTGCGCGCCCGCGAGACGCCGGTGGAGAGACCTCCGGCCCCGAGCCCCCTGGACACGCGCGGTTCCGCCATCGGCGAGAGAGCGAGCTCCGTACGGTGTACCGTACAGATGTGACCGTGGAGTACACCGGCAAGGGCGACCCCGCGCGCAGCCTCGCGCTGCTGTGGCGCACCAGCGAGAGGCCCAGCCGCAAGGGCAAGCCCGAGCTGAGCGTCGACCGCATCGTGCGCGCCGCCATCGAGGTCGCCGACGCCGAAGGGCTCGGCGCGCTGTCCATGCGCAGGGTCGCCGAGAAGCTCGGCGTCGGCACCATGTCGCTCTACACCTACGTGCCGGGCAAGCCCGAACTGCTCGACGTCATGCTCGACACCGTCTACGGCGAGACCGCCAGGCCCGAGGACGTCCCCGGCGGCTGGCGCGGGCGCCTGGAGCAGATCGCCCGCGAGAACTGGGCCCTGTACCTGCGTCACCCCTGGCTGCTGCAGGTCGCCACCAGCCGCCCCGTGCTCGGCCCGCACACCACGGCCAAGTACGAGTACGAGTTGCGCGCCATCGACGGCATCGGCCTGAGCGACGTCGAGATGGACTCCGTCATCACGCTGGTCACCGGATTCGTCCACGGCGCGGCGAGGGGGGCCGTGGAGGCGCTCGAGGCGGAGAAGCACACGGGGATGACCGACGAGCAGTGGTGGGCCGCCCACGCCCCCTTCCTGCACCGCATCTCCGACGTCTCGCGCTTCCCCGTCGCCTCGCGCGTGGGTGAGGCCGCCGCCGAGGTGTACGGCTCGGCGCACAGCCCCGATCACACCTTCGAGTTCGGTCTCCAGCGCCTGCTCGACGGCATCTCCCTGCTGGTCGACAGCCGCTGACCGCCGCTTCTGGCAGGCGCCGCACGCGAAAGGGGGGAGGACCCGTAGGCCCTCCCCCCTTCGCTGACGGCTAGGCAGGGGTCCCGTAGGAGGCCCTGACCCTGACCACGTGCTCGACGAGCGAGATCAGCGTGGCCTTGACCGACTCCCTGTTGCGGGCGTCGGTCCTGACGATCGGGATGTGCGGCGCCAGGGCGAGCGCCTCACGGACCTCGTTCTCCGCGTGCGGGAACTGACCGTCCCACCCGTTGACGCCCACGACGAAGGGCAGCTTGGCCTCTTCGAAGTAGTCGATCGCGGGGAAGGAGTCGGCCAGCCGCCGCGTGTCGAGCAGCACCACGGCGCCGATCGCGCCGCGCACCAGGTCGTCCCACATGAACCAGAACCGGTGCTGGCCAGGCGTGCCGAACAGGTACAGGATCAGATCCCTGTCCAGCGACAGCCTGCCGAAGTCCATGGCCACGGTCGTCGTCTGCTTGTTCGGGGTCAGGCCGAGGTCGTCGATGCCCGCGGAGGCGTCGGTCATGACCGCTTCCGTGGTCAACGGGAGGATCTCCGACACCGCACCCACGAACGTCGTCTTGCCGACGCCGAACCCGCCCGCGACGACGATCTTCGTCGAGGTGAGCCCGCCTTCAACGGGCAACGTGCTCATCAGACCGCCATCCCAGGTTCGTGACCGCTGACGCAGGCGATAGCGGTCGATTTCGCACGTTTCCCATTGACGCTAGAGCCTGCGAAGTCCACTGAGTACCCTTTCGAGCATGTTCATGTCTGGCTGTCCCTGGTTGAGGCGCGGCTGGTGCAGGCGGACGAGTCCTTCGTCGGCCATGTCGGCGACGACGACCCTGGCCACGCCGAGAGGAACCCGCAGCAAGGCGGAGATCTCCGCGACCGACCGGAACGACCTGCACAGCGTCATGATGGCCTCCTGCTCGGGCGTGAGCAGGGCCATCTCGTCATCCGGGATCGACATCGAGGAGATCAGCGTCTCCATCGCCATGTGGTAGCGGGGTTCCGACCGGCCGCCGGTGACTGCGTACGGACGGAACAGGGGCTCGTCGTCCCCCGTCCCGTCACTCCCGTACACCATCACATCACCGGGTCCTGGCAGCCTGGAGCTCCGCGCGAAGAGCCGGGGTGAGCGCCTGTCCGGCACGGTCCACCAGCAGTGTCATCTGGTAGGCCACCAGACCCATGTCACAGTCGGGCGAGGCCAGGACGGTCAGCACGGACCCGTCACTGATCGCCATGACCAGCAGCAGACCGCGCTGCATCTCCACGACCGTCTGGGTCACGGGCCCGCCCTCGAAGACGCGCGAGGCGCCCACGGTGAGGCTCAGCAGACCCGCCGAGACCGCCGCCAGCTGGTCGGCCCTGTCCGGCGGGAAGCCCTCGGAGCTGGCCAGGCACAGACCGTCGGCGGACACGACGACGGCGTGGGCCACCCCCGGGGTGTTCCTGACGAAGTCAGTGATCAGCCAGTCGAACCTGTGGGCCTCATGGCTCAAGGTCGTCACACTTCCTCCTTCGTCGGAAGCGTGACGAACGTGCTGTGACTATCTGTTCGCTCGCGACGCTCGCTCACGCCTTGTCCTCCTTATCCAGCCCGTTAGGGGCGGACTCGTCATTCAGTTCCGCGCGACCCCTTCGGACGCCCTGCTGGAAGCTGGACATCCGGTTTCTGACCCGATCCGCCGAGACCGGCGGCATCGGGGTCATCTGCTGGGGCGGCTGGCCCGCCGTACCGGGGACCAGGTTCGCCTTGGGGGTGCGCTTGGGGAGCCCGGCGGCGGTGATCCCGCCGAGGCTGGGGTCACTGGCCGCGGCCGCCGCCTGCCACCCTGCGTCGGCGGGGGTCCTCCACAGGTCACCCTCAGAGGGTACGGCCTGCGCGGGCGCCTGCGCCTCGGGCATGTGGTACTTCGGCTCCTTGCGGGCCTGAGGGGAGGAGGCCGCGGGTGCGGCGCTCTCCTCGGGCCTGCGGAACCAGGCGGACTCCACCGAGGCGAAGATCGGCAGGAACTCCTCCTGCTCCTGCTCCAGCGGCGAGTTGTCCACCGCGGGCATGGAGGGGGCGTTGGTCTCCCACGGCGCGAACCGCTCCACCGACGGGTAGGACGGCGCCGACATCGGGGGCGGCGGCGTCGGGAAGGCGCCGGTGTCCCCGCCGCGCGGTGGCGGCGTCGGGAAGGCGCCGCTGTCACCCGCGCGCGACGGCGGCCCGAAGACCCCGGGCTGCTCGCCGCGGGGCGGCGTCCCGAAGGCCTCAGGACGGCCCTGCGCGCCGAAGGAGCCGGTGTCGCCCGAGCGGGGCGGCGTCCCGAACGCCCCGGTGTCACCCGAGCGGGGCGCGCGGCGCGGCAGCCCGTTGTCGGCACTGGGGAAGGAGTGCTGGCCCGGCTGCTCCAGGCTGGGGAAGGACGGGTGCGAGCCGCCGGGATGCGGCGCCGTCTGGTCCAGGTTCGGCATCGCGCTCAGGTCGATGCTCGGGAACGACGGGTGCGGCCCGCCCTGCTGGGGCGGCTGGCGGAAGAAGCCGCTGTCGCCGCCGGTGTCGGCGGTGAAGGCGCCGAGCCCCTGCCTCGGCGGCTGGGTGCCCCATCCGGTCGAGTCGAAGGAGTCGAACGCGGCGAACGCGCCGTTCTGGGCGGGCGCCCCGAAGGCGGGAGCGGGGCTGGAGCCGCCGAAGGCGGGCCGCTGCGGAGGCGGCGGCTGGCTGGCGTCGGGCAGGAGCGGCGGCGGCAGGAGCACCATGGCGATGAGGCCGCTGCCCTCACCCTTGCGCAGCTGCACCCGGATGCCGTGGCGCAGGGCCAGGCGGCCGACCACGAACAGGCCCATGCGCCGCGACACCGACACGTCCACGACCGGCGGCTCGGCCAGACGCCTGTTGGCCTCGGCGAGCTCGTCGTCGGTCATGCTGATGCCCTGGTCGCTCACCGACAGCAGCGCTCCGCCGCCCTCGATGATGCTGCTGGAGACGACGACCTGGCTGTTCTTGGGCGAGAACTGGATGGCGTTCTCGACCAGCTCGGCGACCAAGTGGACCAGGTCGTTGGCGGCGCTGCCGATCACCGAGGTGGCGCGGTGCACCTTGACCTGCACCCGCTCGTAGTCCTCGACCTCCGACAGGGCGGCGCGCACGACGTCGACCAGCTTGGCCGGCTGGCTGCGCCTGCGCGCGGGCTCGTGGCCCGCGAGGACCAGGAGGTTCTCGGAGTTGCGGCGCATGCGGGTGGCCAGGTGGTCGAGGCTGAACAGGTCGGCCAGGCGGCTGCCGTCCTGCTCGCCCTTCTCCAGGCCGTCGATCAGCGAGATCTGCCGCTCGACCAGCGTCTGCGTGCGGCGGGAGAGGTTGACGAACATCGCGCTGATGTTGCTGCGCAGCTCCGACTCCTCCGCGGCGAGCCGTACGGCCTGCCGGTGGACCTCGTCGAAGGCCTGCGCCACCTCACCGATCTCGTCCTTGCCGTCGACGTCGATGGGCTCGATCTCCGGCGCCGTGGCGTTGCCCGAGACGCGCAGGTTGCGCACCACGTCGGGCAGCCTGAATCCGGCGATCTCCAGCGCCTCGCTGCGCAGCCGGCGCAGCGGGGTGACCATCGAGCGGGCGATGAGCACGGTGAAGACCAGCACCAGCAGGAGCAGACCGACGATGGCGGCGCCGACGAGCAGCGCGGTGCGCAGTTCGGCGCTCTGCAGCTCCTGCGCCCGCGTGGTCACGGCCTGGGCCAGGCCTGGGCTCTTGGGGTCGGTGTTCGACTCGGCCTTCTCCAGGACCGCGATGGCCTTGGCGTTGTCCTCGAACCACTCGTTGGGGTCGGCCAGCAGGTTCCTGGCCTGGAAGGCGGGTCCGTCGTTGGTCAGGCGGATGGCGCGGGCCTTGGACAGCTCGGCCCTGACCACGTCGCTGTCGTTCTTCATGCCCGCCATGAGCTTGGTGCTCCTGGTGACGCCCGCGTCCGCGGTGAAGCTGTTGAGCAGCTGCCACTGCTGGGCGCCCGCGGCGATGAAGTCGGTGACCCGCTGGGCGTCCACCTTGGAGGAGCCGTAGTACGACTCCAGCAGCATGATCCGCTGCCTGGAGATCTCCTCCTTGGCCTTCACCAGCACCGTCAGGGCGCGGAAGTCACCGAGGATCTGCGGGTCGTTGTTGAGGAGGCTCAGCTCCTCGTGTACGCGGACCAGCTGCTCGACCAGGTAGCGGTAGGCGGCCGAGTCGGGCCTGGCGCGCTGCTGCGCCCTGATGCCCGACAGCGACTTGAGCTGCGCGGCGGCCAGCTTGGCCGCCTGCTCGACGCGGGGGCCGTAGCTGGCGTCCATCGCGGCGAGGTCGGCCGTGACGACCTTGACCTGCTTGTCGACGACGTCCTTGCTGTCCTCGTAAGGCTTCTTGAGTTGCCTGCGCTGCTTCGTGGCGTAGAACCAGCCGCCGGTGTCACGCTCCATACCGAGTGACTGGATGAGATCGCGTAGATGGGTGGCCTGCTCGGCCACGACCACCGTGCGCTCGTACTCGCCGATGCTGTCGACCGAGGCCACCACGCGGGCACCGCCGAGAACGACGCCGGCGATCGTGGGCACCAGGATCAGCGCGGTGAGACGGGATCTCACGCGCCAGTTACGCAGCCCCATTCGTGGCAGCGACCGCTTTCCGCGGTCCCGCCTGGCGGCACGTCCGCCTTCGGTATTCCCCGTCGTCACAGCCGTCGTTACCCCTCAAGCATCCTGCTTGGCAACAGGAATCAGAAAAGACCCATAATTTCGACCCACAACGTATCCGCAGCAACTCTCGTACCAGGCAAAACGGACACAATCGTTACAAATGTGACCGCAGACTGTGTGCCGTTGGTTATCGCAGCGCGGCGAGCACGTGATCGCGGACTTGAGTCCGCTGCGCGTCGTCGCTGAGGGGGCGTCCGGCGCGGTCCACCACGTAGAAGACGTCAACCGCCTCCGCGCCGAGAGTCTCTACGCGAGCGGCTTTCACGTCAAGCCCACATTCACCAAATGATCTGCCGATCCGCCACAAAAGGCCCGGTCGGTCGTGGGCCCGGACCTCCACAACGGTGGCCGTCGCGGACTCCTCCTCCAGGAGGGTCACCCTGGGCGGGGCGACGGGCACCCGCGCCGGCCGCACAGATCGGATACGGCGGGCCAGGCGCTGCTCGATGTCGAGCCGTCCGGCCAGGACCAGCCGCAGGTCGGCCTCGAGAGTGGCGGGGTCGGGCGGCGTGCCGTACTCGGGGACGACGGAGAACTCGATCACGGCCGTGGAACTCGCGGAGGCGGCCGAGGCCGACCTGACGACCATGCGGTGCGCGGCCAGCACACCGGCCGCTCGCCACAGTAGTCCTGGGCGATCCGGAGCGACGACTGTGACGTTGGTCCCATTGACCCGGATCGCCCCTCCGCCGTGCCTGGCGAGGACGGCCTGGGCGGGCGAGAGGCTCGGGGGCGGGGGCAGCGGCGAGCCCGACAGCGCCCTGCGCACCCTGCGCACGAGATCGGCGACGAGCGAGGCCTTCCACGAGTTCCACGCGGCCGGTCCCGTCGCGTGGCCGTCGGCGACGGCGAGCGCGGCGAGCAGCTCGAGCACCTCGCGCGAGCCGACGGCGCCCGCGACCTTCTCGATCGTCACGGGGTCGTCCAGATCACGCCTGGTGGCGGTCTCGGGCAGCAGCAGATGGTGACGGACCACCGTGGCCAGCACCTCGACGTCCTGCGACGACAGACCCAGGCGCAGGCCGATGTCGCGCACGACGACCTCGCCCGTCGCCGAGTGGTCGCCGGGCCAGCCCTTGCCGATGTCGTGCAGCAGCGCGCCGATCAGCAGCAGGTCGGGGCGGGAGACCTCGCGGGTGTAGGAGGCGGCGTTGGCGGCGGCCTCGATGAGGTGCCTGTCGACGGTGAAGCGGTGGATCGGGTTGCGCTGAGGGCGGTGCCGTACGCGCTCCCAGTCGGGCAGCAACCTGACGAGGATGCCCGCCTGGTCCAGCTCCTCCCACACGGGGACGGCGGCGCGCCCCGCGCCCAGCAGCGCCACCAGCGCGTCACGGGCCTCGTCAGGCCACGGGACCGGCATCGGCGGCGACTGACTGGCCAGCATCGACACGGTGGCGGGAGCCAGCGGCAGCCCGGACTCGGCGGCGGCGGCCGCGGCCCGCAGCACGAGCACGGGGTCGGTACGGGGGTTGACGCCGCGGGCCAGGACCACCTCGCCCGCGTGCTCGACCACGCCGTCGGCCAGCGGACGGCGGCCGCGCGGCACGGGCCCTGACAGCAGTCTGTCAACGGTGCGCCAGGTGGCGTCGAAGGCGTGGGAGATCGTCCTGCCCGCCTCCGCGAGCCTGCGCATGAGGGCCTCGGCGTCCAGCAGGCCGAGGGTGCCCGCCACCGCGTCCTGCTCCTGCAGGACCAGGCGGTCAGCGCCGCGGGCGGTGACGACGTGCAGCGCGTGGCGCACGTCGAGGATGAGCTCGTAGGCCTCGCGGACGCGCGGCCCGGGGGCGGAGGCCACCCACGCGGCGGCCACCGCCTGCATGGCCTGGACGTCGCGCAGCCCTCCGCGGCCGTCCTTGAGATCGGGTTCGAGCAGGAAGGCCAGCTCGCCGGTGCTCTCCGCCCGTTTGTCGGCAGCCTCGCGCAGCTCGGCCAGCCTGCGGCGGGAGTCGGCGCGCCATTCGGCCAGCACCGCCTCGCGGGCCCTCCTGGTCAGCTCGGGATCCCCCGCGACGTGCCTGGCCTGGATGAGGCTGAGCACCGCCTTGAGGTCCTCGCGCGCGACCTTCACGGCCTCGTCCACCGTGCGGACCGAGTGGTCGAGGCCGATGCCGGAGTCCCAGATCGGATACCAGATCCGGTCGGCGATCCTGGCGATGTCCTCCCCGCCGTCGTGCAGCAGCACCAGGTCCAGGTCGCTGCCGGGGGCCAGCTCGCCCCTGCCGAGGGAGCCGACGGCGACGAGGGCCACGCCCTCGCCGCCCGGACTCGCCGTGCGAAGGAGGTCCTTCAGCCATCGGTCGGTGTCCGCGACCCGCTCCTTGCGGGCCGAGGCGAACGAACGGGCGTCCGCTCTCACCCCGCCCTCCGGCTGAACCCCTCGCTGCGCCGTGGATCCATCACTGTGCCCATGGCCGAGCTCCGCCCGGACGCCGCCCTGCGACGGATGTCCTCACTGCGCTGCGGATCCATCACAGGGCCCATAGCCGAGCTCCGCCCGGACGCCGCCCTGCGACGGATGTCCTCGCTGCGCTGCGGATCCATCACAGGGCCTCGGGACCGCGCTCTCCGGTGCGTACCCGGATCACGGTGTCGACGGGGACGGACCACACCTTGCCGTCACCGATCTTGCCGGTCTGAGCGGCCTTGACGATCACGTCGATGACCTCCTCGGCGTCGTCCTCCTCGGCCAGGACCTCCAGGCGCACCTTGGGCACCAGGTCGACCTGGTACTCGGCGCCGCGGTACACCTCGGTGTGACCGCGCTGGCGGCCGTAGCCGCTGGCCTCGCTGACCGTCATGCCCTTGATGCCGAACTGCTCCAGCGCGGCCTTCACGTCATCGAGCTTGAAGGGCTTGATGACCGCGGTGATGAGCCTCATGCGTCCACCTTCTTCGGGGATGTGGCGAGCGGCGACGACGCGGTCACGCCGGAGGCGTGCACGCTGCCCAGGTCGTAGCCGGTCTCGGCGTGGGTGGTGATGTCGATGCCGGCGACCTCCCTGTCGGCGTCGAGCCTGAAGCCCATGGTCTTGTCGATCACCTTGGCGATGATCCACGAGATCACGAACGAGTAGCCGCCGACCGCGACGGGGCCGAGCACCTGCAGGCCGAGCTGGCTGATCGGGCCGCCGTAGAACAGGCCCTCGTTCTGCTGCTCGAGGAAGGGGTAGGCGGCGAAGAAGCCCAGCGAGACGGCGCCGATGACACCGCCGACCAGGTGCACGCCGACCACGTCGAGCGAGTCGTCGAAGCCGAGGCGGTACTTCAGGCCCACCGCGTAGGCGCAGGCCACACCGGCCAGCAGACCGATGACGACGGCGGCCCAGGGGTCGACGAAGCCGCACGCGGGGGTGATGGCGACCAGACCGGCGACCGCACCGGAGGCGACGCCCAGGGTGGTGGCGTGGCCGTCGCGCAGCTTCTCCACCACCATCCAGGCGCCGGCCGCGACGGCGGCGGCGATCTGGGTGTTCATGAAGGCCAGACCCGCGGTCTGGTCGGGGGCGAGCTCGGAGCCCGCGTTGAAGCCGAACCAGCCGAACCACAGCAGGCCGGTGCCGAGCAGGACCAGCGTCAGGTTGTGGGGGCGCATCGGCTCCTTGCGCCAGCCCTGGCGCTTGCCGAGCACGAGGGCCAGGGCCAGGGCCGCCGCTCCCGCGTTGATGTGGACCACGGTGCCGCCGGCGAAGTCCTCGATGCCGAGCTGGCCGAGCCAGCCGCCGCCCCAGACCCAGTGCGCCACGGGGAAGTACACGACGGTCGCCCACACCAGCGAGAACAGCACCCACGCGCCGAACTTGGCGCGGTCGGCGATCGCGCCGCTGATCAGCGCGACCGTGATGATCGCGAAGGTCAGCTGGAAGGCGGAGAAGACCATCATCGGGAAGTTGTCGGCTGCGGCGGCCTCGGCGGTGACCTGGCCACCTTGCAGGACCAGGCCCTCGTAGACGGCGTTGAACACGCCACTGAGGCCGAGGTTGTCCAGTCCGCCGACGAGGAAGTTGAGGGTGCCGTTACTCGATTGGTCGAAGGCCAGCGAGTATCCGTAGAGGACCCATGCGACCGTCACGACGATGATGCTGACGAACGACATCATCATCATGTTCAGGACGCTCTTGGCCCTCGTCATGCCCCCGTAGAAGAACGCGAGGCCCGGAGTCATCAGCAGCACCAGGGCGGTGCATACCAGCATCCAGGCGGTAGTGCCGCTATCGATCATCGACGCGACCCTCCTTCAGATTGGCGTGTGGCCCGTATTCCGAGTCGCAGTGATCGCCTCCAGGGCACCGTCGACCGGGCTGCGCACTGACGTGTTGCCACAGCGTGGTCTTCCGCCGTTTCGTGGTTTGACCGCGTATGTTTCACGTTCGTGAAACTCGCGGGCGGGGTGTTTCGCGGTTGTTTCGGACACTCCGGTACTACACTTAGGGTTGCCTAACCTTAGTGATCAAGGAATTCAGATGACCTTCCGCCTGGCCAGAGTCACGGCCGCCGCCCTGCTGTCCGCCCTCGCACTCGCCGCCTGCGGCGCCTCAGCCCAGGAAGGGAGCGCGACGGGCCCGACGCGGTCGATCAAGCACGCGATGGGCGAGACGAAGGTGCCTGAAACCCCCAAGAGGGTCGTCGTCCTCGACACCGACAAGCTGGACACGATGGTCTCGCTCGGCCTGGCTCCCGTCGGCGCCGCCCAGGCGTCGGAGAGCCAGAAGTGGCCGGCCTACCTCGGCTCCTCGCTGTCGGCCACGACGTCGGTCGGCACCCTCCAGCAGCCGAACCTCGAGGCCATCTCGGCGCTGAAGCCCGACCTCATCCTCGGCACCAAGTTCCGCCAGGCGCCCTTCTACGACAAGCTCAGCAAGATCGCGCCTACGGTGTTCACCGAGAAGGTGGGCGTCACCTGGAAGGAGAACTTCCTCCTCGACGCCGAGGCCCTCGGCAAGAAGGCCGAGGCCCAGCAGCTGATGACCGCCTACGAGAGCCGCGCCAAGCAGGTGGGCGCGAAGTTCTCCAAGCTCGAGGTGAGCATCGTGCGGTTCATGCCCACCGAGATCAGGATGTACGGCCCCGAGTCCTTCAGCGGCATCGTGCTCGGCGACGCCGGCATCGCCAGGCCCGAGGTCCAGCGGCTGGCCGCTCAGGAGGACAAGCGGTTCGGCAAGCTCAGCCAGGAGAACATCGCGCAGGCCGACGGCGACGCCCTGTTCTACAGCGCGTACGGCGACGCCGCCGCGCGGAGCCAGGCCGAGGTGACGGGCGGGCCGCTGTGGAAGAACCTGGGCGCGGTCAAGAAGGGCACCGCGCACGGCGTGGACGACGAGGTGTGGATGCTCGGCATCGGCGTCACGGCCGCAGGGAAGATCCTCGACGACCTGGAGAAGTACCTCACTCCCCTGGCCTGACATACCTCGCCCGCATGGCGGAGCTGTTGTGTCCGCAGTTGTGCGCATGCCGGGAGCCGCACGATGCTGAGGCGCATGAACTGGGACTTCGTACGGGACCACCTGCCGCCCGCTCCCGCACGGGTGGTCGAGATCGGCTGCGGCCCGCTCGGCGGGTTCGTGCCCGACCTGCTCGCCTCCGGCTACGGCGCGACGGGCGTCGACCCCGTCGCGCCCGAGGGCCCGCTGTACCACCGGATGGAGTTCGAGGAGTACGAACCGGACGGGCCCGTGGACGCGCTCGTGGCCTGCACGTCACTGCACCACGTGCACGACCTGGACGAGGTCTTCGGCAAGGTGGCGGGCGCGCTGACGAGAGACGGCGTCTTCGTGGTCGTGGAGTGGGCCAGGGAGCTGTTCGACGAGGACACCGCCCGCTGGTGCTTCTCGCGCCTGTCCGACGAGGACGACAGCTGGCTGCACCGGCACAGGGACGGCTGGGCGGCCTCCGGGCAGCCGTGGGAGGCCTACCTCGGCGGCTGGGCCGCCGAGGAGGGCCTGCACTCGGGGGCGGAGCTGGAGACGGCGCTGGGCCGCTGGTTCGAGCCGCTGACCGTCGAGCGCGGCCCCTACTTCTTCACCGAGCGGGACGGCGGCGCGGGCGAGCGGGCCGCGATCGACGCGGGGCTGATCAGGGCGACCGGCATCCGTTACGCGGGCCGCCCTCTTCGCCGCTGAGACCTGGTCAGGCCGCGGCGGTCGCCATCTTCCTCAGGCGGGCAAGGGCGTCGCGCTCGATGCGGCGGGCGCGGTCGCGACCGATGCCGTAGCGCTCGCCGACCTCGGTGAGCGTGTGCTCGCGCCCGTCGATCAGCCCGTAGCGCCAGCGGAGCATCTCGCTCGTGACCCCTTCGAGGCCGGTCAGCCAGTCGTCGAGGCGCTCGCGCTCGAGGATGTCGATCGCCTGCTGCTCGGGGTCGGCCCAGGTGTCGTCGGCGATCATGTCGCCCAGCTCGGTCTCGTCCTCGTCCCCGACGCCGAGCTGCAGCGACACGGGGTCGGCGGCCCAGCGGCGCAGCTCGCGCACCCGCTCGATCGGCAGGTCGAGCACCTTGGCGAGGTCGTCGTCGGTGGGCTCGGCGTCGAACTCGGCGAGCATGTCGCGCCTCACCCGCATCAGCCTGGTCATCTGCTCGCCCGCGTGGGTGGGCAGCCGCACCGGCCTGGCCTGCTCGTGGATGGCTCGCCCGACCGACTGCCTGATCCACCAGGTGGCGTAGGTCGAGAACTTGTAGCCCCGCTGGTAGTCGAACTTCTCCACCGCGCGCACCAGGCCCAGGTTCCCCTCCTGGACCAGGTCGATCAGCGGCATTCCCCTGCCGGAGTACTTCCTGGCCACGGCGACGACCAGGCGCAGGTTGGCCTGGATGAACTCGTCCTTGGCCCGCTGGCCCGAGATCGCCAGGCGCTCGAGCTCCTCGTCGGCCGCGTCCCCGATGCGCGGCTCGGAACCACCTCTGTCGAGCAGTTGCTCGGCGAACAGGCCCGCCTCGATCCGCTTGGCGAGCTCCACTTCCTCTTCCGCAGTGAGCAGCGGGACCCTGCCTATCTCCGCCAGATAGGTCCCGAGCAGGTCACGATCAGTGACCTCCGCCGTGCGATTCCCCGTCGGCCTTGCCATCCCCAGGCACCTCGTTCCCGCAGCTGCGTTCTATACCCCGCCAACGTCCGGTCCGAAGCAAAGATTCCCAAAAGAACTACGACCACAGGACGGTTCTGCTCCTCCTCCTCAGGGAGGAGAGGCATCCCGTCCCGCGCTCGCAGGACCGGCGTGATCGCCCATCCTGCCCATCAGGAAAGGGTTTACGCGCCTACGACCAAGGGATGAGGCGCGGCCGTCCGCTCGCCTCCGCGCCACACTGTGTGAACGAGAGGGACGCCGGGACGATAGGCCAGGTGGACGTAGGAGGGCGCGTCGAGGAGCACCACGTCGGCCCGCGCGCCGGGAGCCAGCCTGCCGACGTCGTCGCGGCGCAGTGCCCTCGCCCCGCCGCGGGTGGCGGCTCTGACCGCCTCCAGGGGCGTCATCCCCATCTCCCTCACCGCCAGCGCGACGCAGAACGGCATCGACGAGGTGAAGGAGGAGCCGGGGTTGCAGTCGGTGGCGATCGCCACGGTGACGCCCGCGTCGATCAGCCTGCGCGCGTCGGGATAGGGCGAGCGGGTGGAGAACTCCGCGCCGGGCAGCAGCGTGGCGACCGTGCCCGAGGAGGCCAGCGCGTCCACGTCCGCGTCGGACAGGTGCGTGCAGTGGTCGGCGGAGGCCGCGTCGAGCTCGACCGCGATGCGCACGCCTGGACCCTCGGTGAGCTGGTTGGCGTGCACCCGCGGCAGCAGCCCCGCCTTGATGCCCGCCTGGAGGATCTCGCGCGTCTGGTCCTCGTCGAAGGCCCCGCGCTCGCAGAAGACGTCCACCCACTTCGCGTACGGCGCGCAGGCCCGCAGCATCTCCCCCGTCACGGTCCTGACGTAGGTGTCGGGGTCGGTGTCGGCGGGCACCACGTGCGCGCCCAGGAAGGTGGTCTCGTCGGTCAGCGAGGTGGCGATCTCCAGCGAGCGCCGCTCGTCCTCGACCGTCAGCCCGTAGCCGCTCTTGATCTCGACGGTCGTGGTGCCCTGCGCCGCCATCTCGGCGACCAGCGCGGCGGCCCTGGTGGCCAGCTCGGCGTCGCCCGCCGTCCTGGTGGCGGCGACCGTGGTGCGGATGCCGCCCGCGGTGTAGCTCTGTCCCGACATCCGCGCGTTGAACTCGGCGGTACGGTCACCGGCGAAGACCAGGTGGGCGTGGCTGTCGACGAAGCCGGGGATGACGCAGCGCCCGCCGGCGTCCACCCTCTCGTCGGCGTCGGGCGCCTGGCTGGAGGGCCCCGTCCAGGCGATCGTCTCTCCCTGCATGACGAGCGCGGCGTCATGGTGCTCGGTGTCCCCGTCGAACAGCGACCCGATCCCGTCGATCAGGATGCTTCGCTCGCTCACCTGATGGCTCCCATCGCCTCGTTCAGCATCTGCCCGGCCTCTCCCAGCTCGTGGCGGCCGCTCTCGACGATCCTGCGGCCTCCCGAGATCACACTGTGCACGTCGGCGGCCGTCGCGGCGAACACGACGGACTCCACGGCCGTCTCGCGTGTCGCGCCTGCCGTACGGACCGTGTCGAGGCGGACCGAGACCAGGTCGGCCCACGCGCCGGGGACCAGCATCCCCGCGTCGGGGAAGCCCAGCGAGGCGTGGCCCGCGCCGGTCGCGGCGTTCAGCAGCTCGTGGGCGCGCCAGTGACCGCGCTTCTGGCTGGCCAGGCGCTCGTTCAGCTCGACCGCGCGTGCCTCCTCGAACAGGTCGATCACCGCGTGGCTGTCGGAGCCGAGCGTGATCGGCGAGCCCCGCTCGAACAGCGGGCGGGCGGGGCCGATGCCGTCGGCCAGGTCCCGCTCGGTCGTGGGGCACATGCACACGTGCGTGCGCGACTGGCCGAGCAGCTCGATGTCCACGTCGGTGAGGTGGGTGGCGTGCACGGCGGTCGAGCGGGGGCCGAGGGCGCCGTGCTCGTGCAGCAGCTGGACAGGGGTGGCGGCGTAGCGCTCCACACAGGCGGCGTTCTCCGCGCGCTGCTCGGAGACGTGGGCGTGCAGCGGCGCCGCGTGACGGTGGGAGAACTCGGCCACCACGCCCATCTGCTCGGGCGGCACCGCGCGCACGGAGTGGATGGCCGCGCCGATCTCCACGTCCTCGTGGCCGTCGTAGGCGGCGGCCAGCTCTTCCGCCCGCGCCGCCCACCCCACGGCGCTGCCGTCGCCGAAGCGCACCTGCGCCCCCCTCAGAGCGGTGCCGACGCCGCCGGTCAGGTAGCAGGTGTCGAGCAGCGCGATGCGCAGGCCCGCCTCGCGCGCCGCCTGGATCAGCGCGTGCCCCATCTGGTTGGGGTCGTCGTACGGCACGCCGCCAGGCCCGTGGTGCAGGTAGTGGAACTCGCCCACGCAGGTGACGCCCGCCATCGCCATCTCGGCGTAGACCGCCCTGGCCAGGTCGAGATAGGTGTCGGGGTCGAGCACGCCCGCCAGGTCGTACATCTGGTCGCGCCAGGTCCAGAAGTCGCCCTTGCCTGCCTGGGTCGCGCCGCGCAGGGCCCGGTGGAAGGCGTGGGAGTGGGCGTTGGCGAGCCCGGGGACGGTCAGCCCCTCCAGGACGACGCCCTGCCGCTCTCCCCGTTCGACGGCGGCGATCCGCCGTCCCTCCACGTGGACCACGACGCCGTCGGCGACGCCGTCGGGAAGCAGGGCGCGCTCGCACCAGTAGACGGTCATCGGGCCAGCTCCTCCAGTGCGTCCGCCAGGGCCTCGACGCCCTTGGCGCAGTCGTCGGGTTCGGCGTGCTCGCTGGGCGAGTGCGAGACGCCTGTCGGGTTGCGGACGAACAGCATCGCCGCGGCGACGCCCGCGGAGGCGAGGATGCCCGCGTCGTGTCCCGCGCCGGTCGGCAGCACGGGCGCGGGCCCCTCCTCGCCGACGACGGCGGCCAGCCTGTCGCGCAGGGGCACGTCGAAGTCGACGACGGGGGTCCACGACTCCTCGCTCACCCTCTGCCCCCGCGACAGCTCCTCCACCAGCGCCCGCACGTCCTTCTCCGCGGCCCCCCTGGCGTCGAGCCAGGCCGAGACGAGCCCCGGGACGGCGTTGGCGTTGTTGGGCGACACCCTCACCTTGCCGAACGTCGCCACGATCCCGTGCCTGCCCGCCGCCTCACGCGCCTCCAGCACCGCGCGGGCGTAGGCGAGCATCGGGTCGTCCCTGTCCTCCAGGCGCGTGGTGCCGGCGTGGTTGGCCTCGCCGTGGAAGTCGAAGCGCCACCTGCCGTGCGGCCAGATCGCGCTGGCCACGCCGACGGGCGCGCCCGTCTCGACCAGGCCCCTGCCCTGCTCGACGTGCAGCTCGACGAAGACGCCCACCCGCGAGAGGGTCTCGTCGTCCCTGCCGAGCGCCGAGGGCTTCCTTCCCGCCCTGCGCAGCACGTCGGCCAGCGTGTCGCCCGCGTCGTCCCTGAGCCCGATCGCCCTGCCAGGATCGAGCACGCCGGTCAGCAGCCGCGAGCCCATGCAGGGCACGCCGAACCTGGCGCCCTCCTCGTCGGTGAAGCAGGCGACGCCGATCGGCCTGGCGGGGGCGAAGCCGCGCTCCCTGAGCCGGTCGAGCGCGGCGAAGGCGGACACGATCCCGAGAGGGCCGTCGAACGCGCCGCCCTGCCGTACGGAGTCGAGGTGGCTGCCGGTCACCACGCCCGGCTCGCGGTCGGGATCGCCCCACCAGGCCCACAGATTGCCGTTGCGGTCGTCGTGCAGGTCGAGGCCGCGCCGAGCGGCCTCCTGCCCGAACCACTCGCGCAGCTCCAGGTCGGCGGGCGACCACGCATCTCTCACGTAGCCATGGGTGGCGGGGTCTCGTCCGATGTGCGCGAGTTCGTCCAGCATGCCCCTCACTCTAGTGAATGAATCCATTCACGGGCATGCCGACTCTACGAGACCGGGCCCTCGCTCGGGCGGAGGGTGAGCTCGGTCAGGTGGGCGTTGGGGCCCGCCAGCACGGCCGCGAGCACCGCCCGCGCCACGGTGTCGGGCTCCAGGTACTTCGACGGCTCGAACTCCCCGCCCTCCTGCTCCCTGACGCCACGCTGCATGTCGGTGGCGATCCGCCCCGGGTAGACGCTGGTCACCCTGAGCGAGGGCTCTTCCAGTCGGAGGCCGTCGGCGAAGGCGCGCAGGGCGAACTTGCTGGCGGCGTAGGACACCCAGGCCGGGTTGGCGCGCAGTCCCGCCCCTGAGTTGATGAGCAGCACGTGGCCGCCCGCCGCGCGCAGGGCGGGAAGCAGCAGGCGGGTCAGCTCGGCCACCGCGACCAGGTTGATCTCCATGGTCCGCCGCCAAACCTCGGCGGGCGTGTCGGCGATGCTGCCGAGCGTGACCACTCCCGCGCTGTGCACGAGCACGTCGAGCCGGTCGATCCCCTCGACGTCGGCGGCCGTGACCTCCGTCAGCTCGACGGGCCAGGCCCTGGCGTCGGGCAGGCCGGCGGCGAGCCTGTCGAGCGCGGCCCTGTCGCGCCCGCCGAGGATCAGGCGGTGGGTGGGCGCCAGCGCCCTCGCGATCGCCTCTCCGACGCCTCTGGACGCCCCTGTGATCAGTGCGGTCTTCATGCGGTCAGCCTAGGACGATTGACAGGCACTCAAATTTGAATACAAACTTGAAGGGTGTCAACTACGCGGGTTCTGATTCTCGGCACGCTGCTCGACGAGCCGCTCAACGGCTACCAGGTACGGCGGCGCCTCGAAACCATGGGCGCGGACAACTGGGCCAACGTCGCCTTCGGCTCGATCTACCACGGCCTCAGCAAGATGGCCGACGAAGGGCTGCTCGACGTGGTCGAGAGCGGCAAGGGCGGCAAGACCGTCTACGCCATCAACGACACGGGGCGCTTCGAGTTCCATCGCCTGCTCATGTCGCTGTGGTACGAGATCGGGCCGATCGTCGATCCCTTCCAGGTCGCCATGACCTTCATGGACAGGATGGATCGCGGGCATCTGCTCGGCGCCCTCCGCTTCAGGACCGACGAGCTCAAGAGGTCGATCGCGATGCTCGAAAGGGCGCTCGGCTCCAAGCAGGCGTTCGGCGCGCCCCGCCACGTCGACGAGAACCTACGTCTCAGCAGCGGCATGCTCGCCGCCCAGCTCGCCTGGGTGGAGGAGGCCGTCAAGAAGGTCGAAGAAGGAGACCTCCCCTGATGATCATCAGTGCGCAAGGGTTAAAGAAGAGCTTCACCACCAAGAGCAGGAAGGGCTCGCAGACCGTCGAGGCGGTCAAGGGCGTCGACCTGGAGGTGAAGAGCGGCGAGATCTACGGCGTGCTCGGCCCCAACGGGGCGGGCAAGACCACCACGATCCGCATGCTGGCCACCCTCATCACGCCCGACGCCGGCACGGCCGTGATCGCCGGCCACGACCTGGTCAAGGAGCCGGCCCAGATCCGCCGCAAGCTCGGCTACGTGAGCCAGGCCGGCGGGGTGGAGGAGCAGAACACCGCCCGCGCCCAGATCGTCTTCGCCGCCAGGATCTACAACGTGCCCGACCCCGCGAAGGCGGCCGAGGAGATCCTCGGGAAGTTCGATCTGTCGGACATCGCCGACCGGCCTGGCCGCACGTTGTCGGGCGGGCAGAAGCGCCGCGTCGCCATCGCCCTCGGCCTGGTCCACACGCCCCCGCTGCTCTTCCTCGACGAGCCGACCACGGGTCTCGACCCGCAGAACCGCGCCAACCTCTGGGACCGCATCAAGGAGCTGCGCGAGCAGGGCACCAGCGTCCTGCTCAGCACCCACTACCTGGAGGAGGCCGACGCGCTCTGCGACCGCCTGGCGATCGTCGACCACGGCGTGGTCGTCGCCGAGGGCACCCCCGCCGAGCTCAAGCGCTCGGTCTCGGGTGACGTGGTCACGCTGAGGCTCGACGGGCTCGAGCGCGCGGCCGAAGTGCTCACCCCCCTGGTGGCGCGGACCCGCGTCGACGAGGACGTGCTGCGGGTCTACGTCGACGACGGCGAGCACGCGCTGCCGTCGTTGCTGCGCACGCTCGAGGCCGACGGGCTCTCGCTGCGCTCGATCACCATGGAGCGGGCCACGCTCGACGACGTCTTCCTGGCCAAGACCGGCAGGTCCCTGCGCGACACCGGAGCCGCCGCATGATCCGCGACACCTCGCTGTTCTTCGGCCACGAGGTCAGGAACACCCTGCGCAACCCCGTCTGGCCGCTGTTCGGCATCATGCAGCCGGTGATGTACCTGCTGCTGTTCGCCCCGCTCTACGCGGGCATGGCCTTCGGCGGCGACTTCGGCCAGGCGCTGGTCTCCTTCGCGCCCGGCATGCTGGTGATCACCGCGCTGTTCGGCTCGATGGGCGTCGCCTACGGCACGATCTACGAGATCCGCAGCGGCGTGCTCGAGCGGATCGCGGTCAGCCCCGCCTGGCGCCCGGCGATCGTGCTCGGCAGGATGCTGCGCGACGTGGTCTCCCTGATGATCCAGTCGCTGGCGTTCATCCTCATCGCCATCGCCATGGGGCTGCGCGTCAGCCCGCTCGCGCTGGTGCTCATGCTGCTCCTGCTGGGCGTGACCGGCCTGTTCTCCTCCGGCGTGGCCTACGGCATGGCGCTCAGCCTGCGCGACGAGAACGCGATGGGGCAGATCATGCAGTTCTTCGCCCTTCCCCTGATGCTGCTGTCGGGCGCGCTGCTGCCCATGGCGCTCGGCCCCGACTGGCTGGAGCGGATCTCCTGGTTCACGCCCTTCTACCACCCGGTCGAGGCGGGCAGGGCGCTGTTCGCCGGCGAGCTGACCGACCTGTCCATCCCGCTGGCCTTCGGCGTCATGCTCGCCCTGGCCGCGCTCACCGTGACGTGGTCGGTCCGCTCCCTACGCAGGCTCGCCGGCTAGGAACGTCCTCGTCTCCTCCGTCATCCGCTCGTACTCCTCGAGCCTGGCCTGCGTCCGCAGCGGCGCGGCGTCGGCCATCGCCTCCACCAGCGCCATGGCCAGGGCCAGGGGCGCGGCGTGCGAGTCGAACACCAGCCGCTCCCCGACCGGCGCGTCGAGCACGACGTCGGCGGGGAAGCCCGGCCTGTCGGTGATCACGGCCGTTCTGAGGCCGAGTTCTCCTGCGTAGTCGAGGGCCTGCACGACCTCGGCCGGGTACCGCGGCAGGACCACCGCCACCACCCACTCGGCGCCCGCCCTCCTCGCCGCGTGCAGCCCGTCGATCAGCTCGGAGCCGCCGTGCACGAGGAGGCGGACGTCGGGGTGGATGCGCCTGGCGAAGTAGGCGAACGTGGTGGCCAGCCCCGACGAGACCCTCAGCCCCAGCACGGGAAGCGGCTCGGTGGCCGCGAGCGACTCGCCGAGCTCCTTGAGCGGCAGCCCCGCCAGGCGGTCGCGGATCAGCGTCAGGTTGCGGATCTCGTCGTCGATGGCGCCCTTGAGCAGGTTGCCGCCCTCTCCTCTGCCACCCAGCACGAGAGGGCGGAGCGCCTGCCTGAGCTCGGGATAGCCGGCGAAGCCGAGCACCATGGCGAACCTGGTCACCGAGGGCTGGCTCACGCCGGCCCTCTCGGCCAGCTCGACGCTGGACAGGAAGATCGCCTCGTCCAGGTGATCGGTCAGGTAATGCGCGATGCGGCGCTGCACGGGCGACAATCTTCTGCCGTCGAGCAGGCCTTCGATTCCGTCCCTCACGTCACCTCCAACACCTGGGCACCGGCGCCCCTTCCCTCACCCGGCGAACGTCTCGCCTGGCGAGACCGGCGCTCAGGACTCGCGCATCGGGATGCGGACGCCACGGGAGTCGGCCACCGCGGCCGCCTCGTCGTAGCCGGCGTCGACGTGCCGCATGACGCCGGTGCCCGGATCGTTGGTGAGCACCCTGTTGAGCTTCTCGCCCGCCAGCGCGGTGCCGTCGGCGACGGTCACCTGCCCCGCGTGGATCGAACGGCCGATGCCCACGCCGCCGCCGTGGTGGATGGAGACCCACGCCGCGCCCGACGCGGTGTTCAGCATCGCGTTGAGCAGGGGCCAGTCCGCGATGGCGTCCGACCCGTCGGCCATCGCCTCGGTCTCCCTGTACGGCGAGGCCACCGAGCCGCAGT
The DNA here is from genome assembly GCF_039533245.1 of Nonomuraea recticatena. Taxonomy (NCBI): domain Bacteria; kingdom Bacillati; phylum Actinomycetota; class Actinomycetes; order Streptosporangiales; family Streptosporangiaceae; genus Nonomuraea; species Nonomuraea recticatena. The sequence continues at coordinate 152,658 of NZ_BAAATE010000020.1, forward strand.
CGAGGTGGTCGCGCCCGATCACGACGGGCGCCTGGAGCTCGCCCGAGGCCACCATGTCGTTGAAGCGCTCGCCCGCCAGGTGCCGCTCGCCGTAGCCGAGCCAGCAGATGCGCGCGGGCAGCCCCTGGAAGTGCACCCTCTCCCCCGCCATGCGGATCCACCTGGCCAGCGGCTCGTTGTCGGGGAACAGCTCGAGGATGGCCCTGTCGGTGGCCGCGATGTCGGCGGGGTCGCCGGAGAGGGCGGCCCAGCGGAACGGGCCCTTGCCCTCGCAGAACAGCGGCCTGATGTAGGCGGGCACGAAGCCGGGGAAGTCGAAGGCCCTGGTGTAGCCGGCCAGCTGCGCCTCGCCGCGGATGGAGTTGCCGTAGTCGAAGACCTCGGCCCCCGCGTCCTTGAACCCGACCATGGCCTCGACGTGCTTGGCCATCGCCTCGCGCGCCCTGGTCGTGAAGGCGGCGGGGTCCTTGTCGCGCTCGGTGGCCATGTCCTCGAAGGCCACGCCGATCGGCAGGTACATCAGCGGGTCGTGCGCCGACGTCTGGTCGGTCACGATGTCGATCTCCGCGCCGCGCGCCAGCAGGTCGGGCACCGCCTCCGCCGCGTTGGCCACCACGCCGATCGACAGCGGCCTGCGCTGGTCGCGCGCCTCGTAGGCCAGGCGGAGCGCCTCGTCCAGGTCCTTGGCCTCGACGTCGAGGTACCTGTGCTCGATGCGGCGCTTGACGCTGCGCGGGTCGCAGTCGACGCAGATCGCGACGCCGCCGTTCATGGTGACGGCCAGCGGCTGGGCGCCGCCCATGCCGCCGAGCCCCGCGGTCAGCGTGATGGTGCCGGCGAGGGAGCCGCCGAACCTCTTCTCCGCGACGGCGGCGAAGGTCTCGTAGGTGCCCTGCAGGATGCCCTGCGTGCCGATGTAGATCCAGGAGCCGGCCGTCATCTGGCCGTACATCGTCAGGCCCGCCGCCTCCAGCCTGCGGAACTCCTCCCAGTTCGCCCAGTCGGGGACGAGGTTGGAGTTGGCGATGAGGACGCGCGGGGCCCACTCGTGCGTGCGGAACACGCCGACGGGACGGCCGGACTGCACGAGCAGGGTCTCGTCGCCCTCCAGCGTGGTGAGCGTGCGGACGAGCGCGTCGAACGAGGGCCAGTCACGCGCGGCCTTGCCGGAACCGCCGTAGACGACCAGCTGCTCGGGGTGCTCGGCGACTTCCGGGTCCAGGTTGTTCTGGAGCATCCGGAGCGCGGCCTCCTGCGGCCAGCCCTTGGCGGTGAGCGTGGTGCCTCGCGGCGCGCGCACGGTGCGGCTCATGCCTGATCCCTCCTGAATGAACATATTCATCTATGTCACCCGAAGAGTACATCGACCCGCCACTCACCCCAAGGCGCCTCCCCTGCCGGGCGCGGTCAGCCGGAGCCGCGCAGGAGGCCGTCGCCCGATTCGGTCACCTGGTGAAGCATCAGATTGGCGTGGCGGATGCTGGCGATGAGGCCCGCCTGCCGCAGCACCCGCGCGTGCTCGCTGGCGCTCGAAGCGGGCACCCCCGCCCGCCTGGCCAGCTCCGTGGTGCTGCATCCGGGCGCCAGCGCCACGCACCGCAGCACCTCGGCCCTGGTCCTGCCCAGCAGCTCGGCCAGCGCGTCACCCTCGTTCACCCGTTCAGGGACGTCCTTGCGCGGCACCGGATAGACCAGCACGGGTGGCAGGCTCTGGTCGGCGAGCGCGACGGGGGCGGTCCTGCAGAAGTAGGAGGGGATGAGTGTCAGCCCGCGCCCGCGCAGCCGCAACTCCCTGTCGCCCGCCGGGTAGTCGACCTCCAGCACCGGGGCCCGCCAGCGCATCGCCGGCCCCAGCCCGCTCAGCATGGTCTCGACGCCGCCCTCGGCCAGGTGGCGGACCCTGGTGCCCCTGTCCTGGCTGACCGTCCGCTCCACGACGGGCCAGTGCTCGCCCAGCGCGACCCGGACGTAGCCGGCCGCGACGTTCGCCACCTGGCGCATGGCCCTCGTGTCACGGGCCAGGTCCTCCAGGTGCGCGGGCAGGCCGTGTCCCGCGCGCAGCCGGTCGAGCTCGCGCCGCACCCTGGTACGCGGTGTGTCGAGGATGGCCTGGATGCCGTCGTCCGTGCCCTGCTGGGCCTCGATCGGGGTGAGGAAGTCGGGGAAGTAGGCCGCGCGCGGCGCCAGTGGCACCAGCAGCCTGCGCACGTCGCGCAGGAGACCCGCCTCGGCCAGCCTGGCGCGCGCCCTGCGCCGCCATCCCGCGATCTCCGCGCCTCCGTCGCCGGCCTGGAATCTGTGCAGGCTGGCCACCATCTCCCACATCGGGTCCGCTCTGGAGGCCACGCGCACGCGCGCGAGATCGTCACTGGTGAAGATGATGCGCAGTATGCCGCCCGCCATGTCGCGCAGTCTTACGGCGCGCGCTTGCAAAAGCCTGAACGGGCCATTGATATCGGTCCGACATGTGCCGCTATAGCTGCGTCATTCGGGTGAGGACGAAAGTGCATGACACTTCGCCCGGCGAAGTGCTGGACTTGATCTCGCCTGAGGGGGCGTTCGCACGGTCAAGGACAACGGCAACTGGAGGCATTGACAGGGGAGTCTCCAGCGGCCGTACGGCCCGCGCGGGGTCGCGCAGACCGTACGACGCCGATCGCCGGCCCGCCGGTGGCCGATCAGCAGTGGAAGCTGGGCGTCACACGGACCGCCTCGTCGTTGCCCGGCTCGATGACGGCCGAGGCGGAGACGCCGCGGCCCTTGGGACAAACGCAGCAAAGTGCCTGTCAGGGCTTGTCAGGAGACCAGGAACTGCGTGGCGGCCAGCTCGCGGTAGAGGTCGTCCCCGCCCACCAGCTCCTCGTGCGTTCCCACGGCGCGCACGCCGCCCGACTCCATGACCACGATCCTGTCGGCGTTGGTGACCGTCGACAGGCGGTGCGCGATCACGAGCACGGTCGTCTCCGCCGCCACCTCGGCGATGACCTCGCGCAGCCGCAGCTCGTTGACCGCGTCCAGCTGCGAGGTGGCCTCGTCGAGCAGCAGCAGCCTCGGCCTGCGCAGCAGCGCCCTGGCGATCGCCACGCGCTGCCTTTCGCCGCCCGACAGCAGCACGCCCCTGTGGCCGACCGCCGTCTCCAGCCCCTCGGGGAGCCTGGAGACGAGGTCGTCGAGGCGGGTGCGGGTCAGCGCCCTTCGCAGGTCCTCCTCGGTGGCCTCGGGCGCGGCGAACAGCAGGTTCTCGCGCAGCGTCCCCGCCAGCACGGGCGCGTCCTGCTCGACGTAGCCGAGCGTGGCGCGCAGCTCGCCGAGCGGCCAGTCGCGGATGTCCCTGCCGCCGACCGTGATCAGCCCCTCCTGGTGCTCGTAGAAACGCTCGATCAGCGCGAACACCGTGGACTTGCCCGCTCCCGACGGCCCCACGAGCGCGGTCAGCCCGCCCGGCGGCACCTCGAAGCTCACCCCGTCGTGGACGGGGGCGCGGTCCTCGCCGTACCTGAACACCACGTCCTCGAAGCGCACGCCCACGGGGTCGCTGCCGACCGGCGCGGCGAGGCTGACGGGCTCGCCGGGAAGGTCCTCGATCTCGCGGATGCGCCTGAGCGCGGCCAGGCCGTTCTGCAACTGCACCGCGCCCTCGACCAGCTGCCCGATGGGGGCGACCAGGTAGAACAGGTACAGCAGGAAGGCGATCAGGCCCGAGACCTCCAGCGCGCCGGAGGCGACCCTGGCGCCGCCGACGGCCAGCACGCACAGGAAGGCGATCTGCACCGCCATCCAGGTCGAGACCCCTGCCAGCGAGGTCCACCCCGCCACCTGCAGCCCTCTGTCGCGAGCCTGTTCGGCCGCCGCCCCGACGACCTCGACCTCACGCTCCTCCGCGCCGCTCGCCTTGACCGTGCGGAAGGCCTGCAGCGCCCTGTCGAGCACCGCGCCCATCTCGCCGACGGCCTCCTGCGCCTGGTGCTGGGCCTTCTGGATGCGCGGCATGACCAGCGCGGTCATGCCGCCGATCACGACCACGACCAGCAGGGTGACCAGCAGCAGCACGCCGTCCATCAGCGCCATCATCACGATCGCGCCGACGAGCATGAACACCGCGCCGATCGAGTCGACGATGCCGTTGGTCAGCACCGACCGCAGCAGCGTCGTGTCGCCGGTGACCCTGGACAGCAGGTCGCCCGGCTTCAACCGGTCGACGTCGGCGACCTTCAGCCTGAGCATCCTGTCGACGAGCCTGCGCCTGGCGCCGAGCACGATGCCCTCGCCCGTGCGCTCCATCAGGTACGTGCCGCCCGCCGAGACGACCGCGCCGACCAGCACGGCGATCGTCAGCCCGAGTAACGGCCCCGCCATGGAGCTGTTCTCGCCGAAGGCGTCCACCACGTACTTGGCCAGCAGCGGCATCGCCAGGCCCGCGGCCGAGCCGACCAGCCCCAGCAGACCGCCCGCGACCAGAATGCCTCTGTGAGGCTTGACATAGGCCGCCAGGACCTTGAGGGATGACTCGCCGCTCACTGTGTCTCCGTCCGCGTCACCTTGACATCGTGTGTGACGGCTCAGCCGCCCGCACTCGGGGAGATCACCCACATTCCCCTGATTCTGCAACGTGCGAGCGAGCGAGATCCGCACCCGTCAACCTAAATTGACGACCAAAGTATGTCAACTAGAGTTGACGCTGGGGTGGTTCAGTCGACGACGGGGACGTCCGGGTCGTCGCGCTCGGTGTCGCCGTCGTCGGCGCGGCGCAGCTTGATCTCCTCCACCCACGCGTAGGCGAAGCGCCTGATGTCATGGAGATGGTCTTCGTCGACCTCGAAGGCCTCGTCGGCCAGCAGGTCCACGCTCTCGAGCCGGTGGACGAGCTCCTCGAGCCGCCACTGCTCCTCGTGGGCTGCCCCCAGCCGCTCCAGCTCGCGGAAGGAGTAGAGGTCAGCGGCCGCGGCGACGTCGACGAAGTCCTTGGGCAGGCCGCGTCCGTGCAGGGCGCGCACCTTGAGCCCGACCGCGTCGTCCTGCCCGACGACCTGGCAGCCCTCCAGCCGCTCGGGACGGTTCCTGAGCGCCTCCCTGAGCAGCTCGAACCCGCTCGTGAGGTCGCCCGCCTCGTCCGTGACGACCAGGCGCGCCATGCGCTCGCCCACCTCGCGCACGCTCACAGGGAAGGCGTCGTGCAGCGCGGCGGCGACATCCGCGGCGATCTCGGGCATCGGGGTCTGGACCGCCGTCGCGAAGACGAGATCACGGCTCGGCCTGGCGGTGAGCCCGTGGGCGCGCAGCGCGTATCCGCCCGCCAGCAGCAGGCCGTGACGCTCGCGCACGCCCTCTGTCGCCTCGACGAGCCGTGCGTGGAACGGCGGAAACAGGCTCATGCCCTCAATTATGGCCACGCCGCTTCCGCGTCGAGGGCAGGTCGTGCCGCCCCGAGACGAACTCCTGGACCGCGATCTTCACCCTGATCACCGGCCGTCTCCAGCGCTCCTCGCGGCGCAGCGCGGTGGCCATCTTGCGCGGGGACCTGGTGGCGAAGAACCAGTGCGCCCAAGGCGAGCCCGGCCTGGCCAGCCGTATCGCGCCGACGATCAGCAGCGGCGGCAGGAACAGACCGGCCAGACCCGTCCAGATCTTGCCCTTGAGCAGCGTGACCACCGCGAGCATCAGGTTGCCCAGCAGCAGCCACCACGGCGCGAACGTGCCGAACTCCCAGGTCAGGGGGCGCAGACCGGTCAACAGCAGCCCGGTGACCGCGATGGCCACGAAGACGGCGTCGACGGAGGTGCGCCCCTCCTCCTCCCAGTACACGTCGTGCAGGTGGAGGATGAGCGCGAACTCGTCGAGCACGAGGGCCGCGCCGATGCCGAAGACGGCGGCCGCCACCGCCGAGCCCGAGGCGACCAGGCCGCTGACCCCGCCGACCAGCATGAGCACCACACCGAAGACCACGTGGTGGATGTGCATCTCGCCGACGCTGATGTTGCGGAACCAGCCGACCTTGGCGCGGATGAGCCTGACGTTGATGCGGGTGGCGACGAAGGTGACGATGAGCGCGACGAAGAAGCAGAACAGCGGCAGCCGTCCCGATTCAACGATGCGTGTCTGTATCCAGTCCCCCATGTACGTGTATGCCAGGGTACCCAGCACGGGTCCCGAGCGCCGTGCGATACTCCCGCAGGACGAGCGCCTGTCGCACGTTGTCGCGGGCCTTCTCGAACGGCGGCGCGCCCTGACCTGCCATGATCCTGTACTGCTCGCGCAGCCGCGCCTCCGAGAGATCGAGTCCGCCGGCGTAGATCTTGCTGAGCGCGGAGTCGAGTTCGGCCGCCCGCACCCGCGCGTAGGTGTGCTCGTCGTAGGAGGGCACGCCGGGCAGCGGCCTGCCCCCTGCCGCCGCGGCGGCCCGCTCGCCGTTCTCCTGGGCAAGCTCGCGCTGGAAGCCCTGCTCGCTGACGTCGGTCAGCAGGCCCGCCTCCCGCGCCCACACCCTTCTGGCCTTGTCGAGCACGGCGGCGCCGACGGCCCGCTCCCTCAGCCGGTGGCGAGGGGTGACGCCGTCGTGGGGGCGGTCCCAGAAACCGGGGCCGAGCGGCGTGCCGTACCGGGTGAAGGTGGAGATGACCTCGGCGCGGACGCTCTCGGCCGCGCGCAGCACCTCGGCCCCCGTCACCGGCTCGCCTTCGAACGTGGTGACGATGTCGCCTGGCCCGACGGCCAGGACCTCCGCGACGGAGGCCGAGGCCGGCAGGCCCTGGGGCTCCTCGGCGGAAGGACCGCCGTGGAACAGCGCCACGCCCAGGACCACAGCGGCGGTCGCGACCGCCGCGCCGATCCACACGAGCCCGCTCCTGCGGAAAGCGGTCCCGGACGTCCTGGGCGGGGCGCTCCTCATCGGATCAGCTCGCGATCTTCATGTCGAACACGTGGAAACCGGCGTCGGCCAGCGGGCTGCCCTGCGGGAAGGTCACCGTGGCGACCGTCTTGGCGGGGTCGAGCGGCACCGCGTAGCCGAACACCGACACGCCCGACTCGGTCGTCTGCCCGGTGGCCGGGTTCCTGTAGGAGGTCTGCGTGCGGTTGTGGTAGGTCGCGCGCGCCACCACGACGCCGCCCGCGGGCGCGGTCGCGTCCCACTGGTCGCCGAACAGGACAGTGCTGGTCTGCTTCGTGCCGTCGGTGTAGGTGACGGTGAAGTCGCCCGACCTGACCTTGAAGCCGCCCGCGCCCAGGAACACCAGCTTGGCGCCCTGGCCCTCCAGCCTGATCGTCTGGCCCGCGGCCTTGACGTTGTCGGTCCAGCCGTACGCGCGGGGGTGCCACACGAAGTCGGCGCCGAGCACGTGCACCGTCCTGCCTGGCACCAGGCCGGCCTTCTCCAGCCCCTGGCCGGAGTAGCTGCGTCCCGAGGTCGAGAAGCCGCCGGTGTTGGGGTTGAGGTCGGAGCTGACGCCGACGTTGTTGTAGGCCTTCTCGATCGAGTCGTGGACGACCGGCGGCACGGCGGGCCCGTTGTAGGCGCCGCGCGAGACGGAGCCCGAGACCGGGTTGCCGAAGTAGTCACGCTCGCCCACGCCCTCCACCAGGGAGCCGGAGCCGAGGGCGGGCGAGCCCGCCAGCAGCTTGTAGCCCTCGACGTCGCCGTAGCCGGTGGCGGTGCCGGGAGCGGCCAGCCCCGGGTCGGCGGTGATCGCCCTGGCGTCGGAGGCGGGCGCGCTCACGCCGCCGTAGTAGAGATTCGAGTCGTAGGTGATGCCCGCGGCCTGCGGCAGGGTGCCCGAGGGCGCGTAGATGATGTTGTTGGCGATCGTGGACCTGCCGGTCGGCACCGCCCAGTCCACCTTCTGCGAGGAGCAGAAGAAGGTGTTGTTGTGGATCCACAGCGGGCTGGTGTTGTCGCCCGCGGCGTTGCCCGCGATACGGCAGTCGTCCTGGGCGATGTTGAAGCGCAGGATGGCGGTCGCCTTGTGGTTCGGGAACTCGGTGCAGCTCTGGCAGCCCAGGTAGAAGCCGCCCGCGTTGTCGTGGGAGTAGTTGTACTGGTAGACGCAGGAGCCCTTGATGCCGCCGTCGCAGTCCCACGCGGTGGAGTCGTAGATCGTCGGCCGCTGCCTGGTGACCTCGTTGTACTGGAAGACGGGGTCGACCGAGTTGATCGGCCACATACCGGCGAAGTTGCCGTCGACGTAGGGGTACTTGCCCGCGCCGCCCTCGTCGAACAGGTTGTGCTCGATCAGCGGCTTGTCCGAGGCATGGACGACGATGCCGTCGCCGCCGACCTCGCGGATGGTGTTGCGGGCGATGTAGACGTTCTTGTGGTAGTCGGTGCCCTTGCGGCTGATCTTGATGCCGCCGCCGCCCGTGTCGTGGATGTAGTTGCCCGTGATGGTGATGCCGTCGAGGTAGCCGACCTTGCCCTCGGGCAGCGCCTGGATGCTGATGCCCGCGGAGTAGGCGAACCAGGCGGAGTTGGCGCCGGTCTTGTTGCCCCAGCCCGCGACGTCGGAGATCTCCAGGTCGCGCAGGACGAGCCCGGCCTTGGGCGCGGGCGTGGTCGAGTTGTACTGGATGCCGGTCCGCTTGGCGGTCGCCGGCGCGGGGTTGGTGATGTGCAGCTTCTCGATGGTGAGGTAGCTGTTGTCGACCAGGTGGACGGCCCACTCGCCGCCGTCGCCCTGGATGATCGGCTTGGGGCCCTCGCCGTAGGAGGTGAAGGTGATCGGGTGCTCGGCGCTGCCCGAGCCGATCGGCTCCAGCCTTCCGGCGCAGACCGTGCCCGCCCTGAACCTGACCTTGTCCTTGGCTCTCAGCTCGATCGCGTTGACCGCGGCGAGGCTGTTGAGCGGAGCGGAGGCGCTGCGCCCCGAACCGCCGTCCGACGCCTGGCAGTCGACGAAGAAGGTGCGGGCGGGGGCGGCGTAGGCGGGGGCCGCCAGTCCGCCGCTCAGGGCGACGAGCGCCCCGACCAGAGCCAGTCGTTGTCTGATGCGCATGTTCTCTCTCTCGGAGGGGGGTCAGAACACCTGCAGATAGGGCGCGCCGTCCGGAGTCTCCCTGTCGGCGAACTGGGCGGCGAGGGTGGTGGCCACGCCTGGAGGGCCCGCGAGCGCGAAGCTGGTCGAGCCGCCTGCGCGCAGGTGCGCGGTGAGGTCGATGGAGTACCAGGCGGGGGTGGAGCCCGTGATGGTCACCTCGCCGATCGCCCTGCCGAGCGCGGGCCTGCCGGCCCAGGTGAGCGTCGACTCCTCCCACCCTGCGGGCGCCTCGTAGAGGGTGAGCGTGGTGCTGGTGCCTCCCGCGTCGGCGATCGCGCCGCGCAGCCACAGCCTGGCGAGGCTGATCTCTCCCTCCGGCCTGGCGAAACGCAGGAAGGACTGCCGGGCGTAGCTCTGGTCGGCGACCGTCTTGGCGACCAGTCCCTGGCCGTTGAAGTTCCTGCCCGCGTAGGCGCCGCCGCGCGCGTAGGCGTCGGCGTCGGGCCGCACCCTGCTGCCCTCGCAGCCGGCCCCCGCCAGCGGGGGCCGCGCGGTCGGCCGCACCTTCACCTGGACGGTCACCGCCGCGCCGAGCGCCCCGGCGGTGTCGACGGCCAGCCTGATCGTGGGCGAGGTGGACAGCACCGTGACCCTGGGGTCGGCGCTGATCACCTCCCTGCCGGTGCGGGCGATCTCCACGAGCGTCTGGCTCTGGCGCCAGGTGGGGTCGGAGACGGCCACCTCCAGCGTCGAGCCCTCCTGCCGCATCGCGACCTCGGCCGGGCCGTAGGCCCTGACCGTGGAGGCGGCGGTGGCGCAGCTCCAGAAGGTGGCGGCGAGCCTGGTGTTCGCGCCGCGCTCCTCGATCGCCGACTGCACCTGCGCGCTGTTGTCGGCGATGCGCACCTTCGGCCTGGCGGCCAGCTCCGCCGTCTCCTCCGCGCTGCTTCCCGGCAGCACGTAGTAGGCGTAGGAGGCCTGCTTCGGCGCGGCGCCGTGGTCGAACCAGACCGTCTCGTACTCGCGGGTGATCTCGTCGGAGGCGTGGACCCCGATCTCCGACCACCTGCCGGTACGGCTCTCGCGCCTGGACTGCGGCATCCCCTCGGGGAAGAGGTAGCCCCCCGTGCCCTCGATGTGCATCCAGCCCTCGCCGGTCCGCACCTCACCGGGGTTCATCCGGTTCTCCACGGTCGTCTGGGCGACGACGTCGGAGGCGCTGATGTCGGCGCCGAGCGCCACGATCGTGTCGCCGAAGGTGAACCACGACTTGCGGGCGGTCAGGTCGATGGGCTGCCTGCTGTGGTAGTCGCGCTCGGCCTGGGTGCGCATGCCGAAGGCTGACAGGTCGCCGAGCGCGACGCCGCCGGTGTGAGGGTCGCTCTGGCGGAAGCCGTACCAGGCGGTGTCCTTCGCCGTGCGCGGGTAGCTCTCCCGGGTGGCGTTGGTGACGCCGGGCAGGCGGTAGGAGTCGACGGTGGGCCAGAAGCCGTCGGTGTACTGCGTCCTGTCGGCGTTGTAGAGCATGGTCATGCCGTCGCCGGTGTACCAGCCCCTGAGGTTCTCGTTGTTGCCCGCCTCGTAGGCTCCGACGCGGCTGCTGCGGCCCGCCACCGTGAACGCGTAGCCGGGGCGGTGGTGGACGAAGCGGTCCATTCCCGCGTAGACCTTGGTGAGCGTCAGGTCGCCGCGCGGGGGCACGCCGCCGGTCAGCCGCCTGGCCGAAGCGATCTGCCCGACGGTGGCGGTGTCGTAGAAGCCGCCGGTGGCCGCGTGCTCGGCCACCAGGGCGGCGATGCGCCGCCTGTCGTCGGGCGAGGCGGCCTCGGCCAGCACGGTCATGGCGGCCAGGGCCGAGCGCGTCACCGAGTAGTCGTTGTCGTGCGGCCTGGAGATGGCCCTGCCCCGCACGTTGGCGAACATCTGGCCGCGGAACATCACCGGCTCGAAGCCGTCGAAGATCCAGCGCGTGACGTTGCCTCTGTCGGGGTCGGTCAGGTCCCACGGCGTGCCGCCGAGCAGGGCGAACACGGTGGCGGTGCTGCCGAGCAGCGCGTTGCCGTACCCGCCGGTGTAGGCGAAGTAGAAGTGCTGGACGAGCGAGCCGTCGGGGTACCAGCCGTCGCCGCTGGAGGTGTGGTCGAAGACGGGGCTGAGCTTGTCGCGGCCCATCGTCGTGACCGCGGCGTCGCCCGAGAGCAGGCCGCGCCGTACGGTGATGGAGACCTTGTCGGCGAGGTTGCCGCCGACCTCGGGCACGCCCGAGACCTTGCGCCTGGCGGGATCGGGGACGAAGTGACCGATCGCGTCCAGCAGGCCCGCGCGCAGCTCGGCGGGCACGGCCTCGCCGAGCAGCACCAGGTTGTGCAGCAGGTAGTTCGGCGCGCCGATCTCCCAGCCGTACCAGTTGCCCGTCTCGGGCTTGCCTGGGCGGTAGCGCTCGGCGTGCATCCAGGTCAGCGCGCGCACCACCGAGGCGGCGGTCTCAGCGTCGCCGTACCTCCTGGAGCCGACGGTGGCGTAGGCCAGCGAGATGGACTGCAGGCGCAGCGCGACGGCGTGCACGGTGTTGCCGTCGGCGCCCTGCAGGTCGGCCCAGCCCGTCGGGGTGAGGGTGGCCAGGTGGGCGTCGGCCTCGGCGTCGAGGCGGGCGAGCGCGGCGGCGTAGGCGGGGTCGGCGGGATCCACGTCCGCGCCACCGGTCAGCAGTTCGCGGTAGCGCAGCACCGGCGCGGCGAAGTCGGGGGCGGCCTGCGTCGCGGCCGGAGAGACGGCAGGCGCTGTGGACTCGGGAGACGCGGCGGACGCGGTGGGGTCGGCGACGGCGGGCACGGCCGCCATCGAGAGGGCGGACGCCGCGGCGACCGTTAACAGCAGGGCACGTCGGAGCATTGGGGGTGCCTCCGGGCGGGTGTCAGACGGGCAGGTGTCGGACAGTCAGGTGTCAGACCGGGGGTGTCGGATGGGCGGGAGTCGGTCGGGCGGGGGTCAGGCGGAGCGGGACAGGCTCGTGGGCTCCACGCCGTGCTCGAACGGCAGTCCGCGCGCGTAACGGGCCAGCTCGTCGAGGGCGAGATCGGCCATCCTGGCCAGCTCACCGCCGAGCGATCCGGCGATGTGCGGGGTGACCAGGACGTTCGGCAGGTCGTACAGGGGTGAGCTGGCCGGCAGGATCTCCGGCTCGGTGTGGTCGAGGATCGCGTAGAGCCGCCCTGAGACCAGCTCGGCGGTCAGCGCGTCCTGGTCGACCAGCGCGGCGCGGGCGGTGTTGATCAGGGTGGCGCCGTCGCGCATCCCCGCCAGGCGGGCGGCGTCCATGAGGTGGTGGGTCTCGGGCAGGTCGGGCGCGTGCAGGCTGACCACGTCGCAGCGGGTGACCAGCTCGTCCAGGTCCACCCTGGTAGCGCCGAGGTCCTCGCGCAGGTACGGGTCGCTGACCAGCACCTCCACGTCGAAGGGGCGCAGCAGCTCGATCACCCTGCGGCCGATCCTGGAGGCGCCGACGATCCCGACCGTGCGGCGGTAGTTGCCGAAGCCGGGGAACCGGGCGTCCCAGTCCTGGTTCTCTCGCCCGGACCTGTAGGCGCGGGCGATGTCGATGACCCGCTTGTTGGCGTAGAGGATGGAGGCGAGCGTGAACTCCGCGACCGGCTCGGCGTTGGCGTCGGCGGCCGTGGAGACCGCGATGCCGCGCTGCCACACCGCGTCGGTCACGTGGTGCTTCACCGACCCCGCAGCGTGCACGATGGCCCGCAGTCGCGGAGCCGAGGCCAGCACCTCAGCGGTCACCGGCGGGCAGCCCCACGAGGTGTAGAGCACCTCCACCGCCGAGAGGTCCACCCCGGTGAAGTCGTCGACCACCAGGTGAGGATCGACATCGGCGATCATCGCCAGGCGGCTTCTCGCCTGGGCGTTCAGCAGCCTGGTCGCCACGGGCCTGCCCATGGCGACCAGGGTCTTGGGCCTTCTCACGTTCTCCCCCGAAAACTCGTTCACTTGACGCTGCCCGCCGTCATCCCGGCCTTCCAGAAGCGCTGCAGCGACATGAAGACCACCAGCAGCGGCACCACCGACAGCAGCGACCCGGTGATCACCAGGCTGTGGAACTCGGGGAAGGCGTTGCCCTGCTTCTCCCAGGTGAACAGGCCGAGGCTGAGCGGGTACAGCTTCTGGTCGTTGAGCATCACCAGGGGCAGGAAGAAGTTGTTCCAGATCGCGGTGAACTGGAACAGGAAGATCGTCACGAAGGCCGGCATCAGCATCGGCAGCGCGACCCTGGTGAAGGTGCGGATCTCGCCCGCGCCGTCCGACCTGGCCGCCTCCAGCACCTCGCCGGGCACGTACCCCGACGACAGGACGCGCGCCAGGTAGACGCCGAAGGGGTGGACCAGCACGGGGATGAAGACCGCCCAGAAGGTGTTGACCACGCCCACCTTCGAGGCCAGCAGGTACAGCGGCAGCGCCGTGGCGGTGGTCGGCACCAGCACGCCGAGCAGCACCAGGCCGAACATCTTCTCCTTGCCGAGCCACTGGTACTTGTCGAAGGCGTAGCCGCACATGATGGTGATGAAGGAGCTCACCGCCGCGCCCACGCCGGCGTACAGGACGCTGTTGAGATACCAGCGGAAGAAGATCCCGCCGTTCTCCGCGCTGACCGCCCGGATGTTGGCGATCAGGTTGAAGTCGGCGAAGGCGAAGCCGGGCGTGGAGTAGAGGTCCGACAGCGACTTGGTCGAGGCGAACAGCAGCCACGTCAGCGGCAGCAGCGTGTAGAGGGTGGCGACGGTCAGCAGGATGTTGACCGTCGCGCGCGACATCCACTTCATCGACGGTTACCCCACCTGGTGACGACGTAGGAGAGCACGGCGGCCAGCAGCGCGAGGATGATCGAGGCGGCGCCCGCCTGGCCGTAGTCGTTGTTTCCGAAAGCCTCGTTGTAGGCGTACATGTTCGGCGTCCAGGTGCTGACGATGCCGTCGCTGACGTTGTCGAGCACCATGGGCTCGGTGAACAGCTGCAGCGAGCCGATGATCGTGAACAGGACTGTGGTGATCACCGCGCCGCGGATCAGCGGCACCTTCACCGACAGGGCGGTCCTGATCGCACCGGCGCCGTCCATCCGCGCCGCCTCCAGCACCTCGGCGGGGATGGCCTGGAGGGCGGCGAAGTAGATGATCATGTTGTAGCCGACCCACTCCCACAGCGCGATGTTGACCACCGAGCCGAGCACCTGGTCGCCGCCGAGGAAGTTGACGCCGCCGAGCAGGTCCACGATGGGGCTGATGCCGGGCAGGTAGAGGTAGAGCCAGATCAGCCCGGCGATCACGCCCGGCACGATGTGCGGCATGAACAGCGCCAGCTGGAAGAACCTCTTCGCCCTTGCCAGGCCGGAGTCCAGCAGCAGGGCCAGGCCGAGCGCCCCGCCGATCATGAGCGGGATGTAGAACAGGCAGTACCCGAGGATGATCAGGAAGCCGTCGGTGAAGGCCCGGTCCGCGAGCGTGTCGAGGTAGTTGCCGAGGCCGACGAAAACCGTCTCGGCGCCGCCGAACCCGAGTCCCGACGACTTCTCGCTGAACAGGCTCAGGTAGACGGCGTAGGCCAGGGGGGCCACGATGACCGCCGCGAACAGGGCGAAGAACGGGCCGACGAAGAGCACGATCGCTCCCCGCCTGCGCCAGGCGTCCCCTGGGGCTCGCGCCTGTGTGTCTGCTGTCATCTCCATCTCTCCGATCTGTTACGGCCCGCCGTACCGCACCGCCGTCACCTCGGGCCCCGCTCCCCGCAGGGAGCCGGCCGCCGGACCCGGCCCGCCCCTTCGCAGGGGAGGGCCACCCGTTCGCTCCTCGAAGGAACCCCGCCCCGCTCACGGAGAGCGGGCGGGTGGGGGCGGGGGCTACGGCTGGGCCACGTTCAGCCCGCGCCCCTTGATCTCGTTCACCGTCGCCGTCTGCACCGTCTCCAGCACCTCGGGCAGCGTGGTGCCGCCGGTGCTCACCTTGCCGAGGGCGTCCTTGAAGGCGGTGAGCGTCTGCACCATGCTCGGCCCCCACGTCCAGCCCGGCTGGATGGTCCCGTACGACTCGGTGAACAGCGCGTAGATGTCCTGCCCGCCGTAGAAGGAGGCGTCGAAGCTCTTGGCCGCCACCGGCACCAGGTCCGCGATCGCGGGGAAGCCGCTGGAGGTGCCGGACGACAGCCTGGCCGTCCACGCCTCGGGTGAGCCGGTCAGCCACTTGATGACCTCGACCGCCGCCTTGGCGTTCTTGCTGTTCTTGGCGACGCCGAACGTGGTGCCGCCGAGCATGCCGCTGGCGGGGGTGCCCCAGTTCGGGATCGGCGCGATGGCCCACTTGCCGCTCTGGCCCGCGTGGTTGCCCTTCATGACGCCCGCGCCCCAGTTGGCGCCGACGTAACCCCAGAGGGTGTCGTCCTCGAAGGCGGCGTTCCACTCCTGGCTGAAGGAGGGCTGCACCTTGACGAGGTCGTCCTTGACCAGGCCCTGCCAGTAGTCGGCGACCTTCCTGGTGGCCTCGTCGTTGATGGCGACCTTCCACGCGTCGCCCTCGGTGCCGAACCACTTGCCGCCCGCCTGCCAGGCGAGGGCGGCGATGACGCTCGGGTCGTCGGGGAAGAAGGTGGCGATGCGCGCCTTGTCGGAGGCCTTCTTGACCTTCTCGGCGGCGGCCTTGAAGTCGTCCCAGGTCTTCGGGACCTCGATCTTGTTCTTCTCGAACAGGTCCTTGCGGTAGAAGAAGACCTGCGGCGCCGCGTCCATGGGCACCGACCAGGTCCTGCCGCCGAGCTCGACGAGGCTGAAGACGCTGGCGGGGTACTTGCCCTTGACGTCGGCGACCTCGGCGGTGATGTCCTGCAGCGCGCCCTGGTTGACGAAGTCGGGAAGCTGCGGGTACTCGATGGACATCACGTCGGGGGCGTTGCCCGCCTTCACGGCGTTGGAGAACTTCGCGTAGCCGCCCGCGTTGCCCGAGGGGATCTCCTCGAACCTGATCTGGATGTCCTTGTGCGACTTGTTGAAGGCGTCGACGACCTCCTGGGTGCCCTTGGCCCAACCCCAGAAGGTGACCTCCGCGGGCTTGCCACCCTCGGCCGCGGGGGCGGTTGGTTCGCTGCCGCCGCCCCCACAGGCCGCGAGCAGGGTGATGCCGGCCAGCATCCCGGAGATGCCGGCGGCGGCGCGCTTGCGTTCCATGATTGCTCCTCATCGCTTCCGATCGCTAGTGCATCATTCGCTCAAAAGCGAAGGCTTGTCTAGATTTCGATCAGTAACGAAATGAACGCAAAACAATCAGCCGCGTACGGCGGTGGACTCCCGCACCCTGAGTTCCGGCAGCAGCGCCACGTGCTGGGCGGCCAGCGCCGAACCCTGCTCGATCCGGCGGACGAGCAGGTCGACGGCGCTGCGGCCGACCGCCGCCTTGGGCGGCGCGACCGCGGTGAGCGGCGGGTCGCTGAGCGCGGCGACCTCGTCGTCGTAGGCCACGATCGAGACGTCGGCGGGGATCCGCACGCCCGCCAGGCGCAGGTGCTGCACCAGCAGCAGCGCGTCCTCGTCGTTGTGCACGAGCAGCCCGGTCACCGAGCCGTCGCCGATGGCCCTGACCACCTGCGCGACCTGCTCGTCCGACGGCCCGTCCTGCTCCACGCCGAACTCCCCCGGCGTCTCGAGCCCCAGGTCGCGCACGGCGGAGAGGAAGCCGTGGCGCACGCGCGGCGCGGTGGGGCTCTTGCGGGTCACCATCGCCACCCTGCGATGGCCCAGCTCCGCCAGGTGCCTGGTGCCTAGGAAGGCGCCGTGGGCGTGGTGGGAGGCGGCCGCGTCCATGAAGGAGGCGGGTCCGCCCAGCTCGGCGATCCTCTCCACCAGGACGGCGGGCACCCCCAGCCCCGCCAGCCACGACACGTGCGACTCGTCGGGCTGCCTGCTCGTCGTGAGCAGCAGGCCCTCGGCCCCTCCGGCGATCAGCTGTCCCACCTGTTTGCGATCCTCGTCGTCGTCGTAGCGGGAGACCCCGAGCACCAGCCGCGCGCCGAGGCGTTGCGCCTGGTCGCGGGCGGCCTTGATGACCGTGCCGTAGTAGTAGGTGGCCGAGGGCACCAGCATCCCGATCGTGAGCGAACGCTCGATCGAGGGGCGGCTCTCCTGGACGGTCTCAGGGGGCAGCGTGACACCGCCGTGGACCCTGTTGACCAGCCCCTGACCGGCCAGGTGCTCGACATCCCTGCGCAGGGTGACCATCGAGACGCCGAGCCGCTCGACCAGGTCGGCCAGCCGCACGGATCCGCGCTCGCGCACCTCGCGCAGGATGAGCTCATGGCGTTGCTCGACGAACAAGGGGGACTCCTCACACTCGACGTTCCGATCCTAGCGCTGTAGGTTTCGGCTGTGAACGTATTGTTTCGTTCGATCATCTCCCGGAGCCCGCATGCTCGCCCTTCCGCCTGAGGACCGATCACTCAGCCCGTACACCGGGTGGACGCGCGCGCACTGGGAGGCCGCTGCCGACGCCCTGCTGTCCGCGGTCGAACCGTATCGCTCACCCGATCACTCGTTGATCACTTTGCCGGGAAGGGCCAGCTGGTCCGGCTGCGACGGGCTCGAGGGCTATGCCCGCACCTTCCTGCTGGCGGCCTTCAGGGTGGCCGGCGGCGGCGATCCCGCGGCGCTCCAGCCGTACGCCGAGGGGCTGGCGACCGGCCCCCTCGGCACCTGGCCGGAGATCAAGGACCACTTCCAGCCCATGGTGGAGGCGGCCTCCATCGCGCTCGGCCTGCGGCTGACCCGTCCGTGGCTGTGGGACCGGCTCGACCCGGGCGTCCAGGCCCGTGTCGTGGGATGGCTGGAGGAGGCGCTGCGCCGCAAGCACGTCGACAACAACTGGCACCTGTTCCCCGTGACCGTGGCCGGGTTCCTCCAGGAGCTCGGCCACGACACCCAGGCGGTCATCGACGGAGGCCTGGACAGGATCGAGCGCTGGTACGAGGGCGACGGCTGGTACCGCGACGGCGAAGGGCGCAACTTCGACCACTACAACGGCTGGGCCATGCACCTCTACCCGGCCCTGCACGCCCACCTCGGCGGGCCCGCCGAGCCGTACGCCACGCGCCTGCGCGCCTTCCTCGGCAACTACGGCTCCGCCTTCGACGCCAACGGCTCGCCCGTCTACCAGGGCAGGTCGCTCATCTACCGCTTCGCCGCCGCCGCACCTGTGTGGGCCGGCGAACTGCTCGGCGCTTCCCCCTACTCCCCCGGTACGGCACGCCGCCTGGCCAGCGGCGCTCTCAGGCACTTCCTGGCCGACGGCAGGGCGCTCTCCCCTCAGGGCCTGCTCACGCTCGGCTGGTACGGCCCGCACGAACCCTCGCTGCAGCCGTACTCGGGGGCTGCCTCGCCGTACTGGGCCTCGAAGGGCTTCCTCGGCCTGCTCCTGCCCGCCGACCACCCCGCCTGGACCTCCGTCGAGGAGCCTGGCCCCGTCGAACGCGCCGACCAGGCCATCGGTCTGCCAGGCCCCGGGCTGCTCGTCCACTCGACCGCCGCCGACGGCCTGGTCAGGCTGGTCAACCACGGCAGCGACCACCAGCCGCCGGGCGGCGGCCCCGACGACCCCCTCTACCAGCGCCTGGCCTACTCCTCTCGGACGGGCCCTGCCACCCCCGCCGACAACCACCTCGGGCTGGTGATCGACGGCGAGGTGACCCCGCGCGGGCCCATCACGCCGCTCGGCGCGGGCCCCGGCTGGGCCGCCTCCTCCAGCCGCCCCACGCCCTCGACGCTGATCGAGAGCGTCAGCATGGTGCGCGGCCCGCACGAGGTAAGGCTCCACCGGGTCACCGCCCCCTCCGGCACGGTGGTCCGCCAGACCGGCTGGGCCCTTCCCGAGGCGGCGGGAGAGGAGCTGACCGGCGCCCTTCTCCCCCTGCACGGCTTCACCCGCTCGTCGGTCATGGAGTCGCCCGAGGGCACGGTCTTCGGCCCCGACGCGCTGGTGCCGTGCCTGGAGGGCGAGTGCGCGGGGCCCGGGTCCGTCTTCGTCTGCGTGGCGACCCTCTCGGCCGCCCCCGCACCTCCGCCGCCCGTCTACGACCCCGTGGGGGCGACCGTCACCTGGCACGACGGCACCGTCCAGGATCTTCCGCTCTAGCGGGGCGTGACCGCCGGCTCGGGCGTGCGGCCCGTCGGGGCCCGGGTGGCGGTTCAGGCGAGGAAGGCGCGCAGGAGGGCGGCGGTGCCCTCCAGGTGCTCGGCGACCGCTCTGCGCGCGCCGTCGGGGTCTCCCGCGAGGATCGCCGCCACGATGGCCTCGTGCTGGATGGCCGCGTGTTCGATGTTGACCTGCAGCATCGGGATGGCGTTGAGCAGGTCGGTGACACGGAGGCGGGCGTCCGCGCAGGTGGCGGCGAGCAGCGAGGAGCCGGTGAGCTCGGCGATCGACAGGTGGAAGGCCGTGTCGAGGCGCCGGTACTCGTCGGGGCGCGCGGTGTTCAGCTCGGCCAGCCGTCCGAGGAGAAGGGCGCGCTGCGTCTCGTCGAGCGGGGTGGAGGCCAGCACCTGGGCCGCCCCGCACTCCACCGCCATCCTGAAGGTGAGCGCGTCGGCGAGCGAGTCGGTGCCCATCTCGGCGACCGCCTGCCGGAGGTCCCCCGTGCCGGGAGGCGGCGGCGCGTAGATGACGAAGGCGCCGCCGTAGCGCCCACGGCGTACGTCCAGGTAGCCGGCCTCCTGCAGCGCGCGGATGGCCTCACGGAGAGTGACCCTGCTGATCCCCAGCTGGACGGCGAGCTCGCGCTCGGGAGGAAGCTTCTCGCCCTGCGCCACCATGCCGAGCTTGATCGCCTGGAGCAGCCGTTCCACGGTCTCCTCGAAGGCGTTGCCGGCCCTCACCGGGCGCAACACCGTCAGCGGGTTCAAGTCCACCCCTCTTGACTCTGACTTGCCAATGGTCTAACACTAGCCCAATAACGCGGGAGGGTGACTGTGACGGCTGGCTTCCTTTCCATCGACGAGTTGCGCGACGAGGTGACAGCGGGGCGGATCGACACCGTCCTGCTGGCTCTGGTCGACATGCAGGGCAGGATGCAGGGAAAGCGACTCTCCGCGAGATTCTTCCTTGACGAGGTGCTACACCACGGGTCAGAGGGATGCAACTACCTCCTCGCCGTCGATGTCGACATGAACACTGTCAACGGCTACGAGATGTCGTCATGGGAGCGCGGTTACGGCGACTTCGTGATGAAGCCCGATATATCTACGCTTCGGCGTATCCCCTGGCAGGAGGGGACGGCCCTGCTCATGGCCGATCTCACCTGGGAGGACGGCTCCGACGTGACCGCCTCGCCCCGCCAGATCCTGCGCAGGCAGCTGGCCAGGCTCGAAGAGCGGGGCCTTTCCGCCTACGTCGGCACCGAGCTGGAGTTCGTGGTCTACGACGACAGCTACGAGGAGGCCTGGCGGCGCGGCTATCGCGACCTGTCGCCCGCCAACCTCTACAACGTCGACTACTCACTGCTCGGCACGGCCCGCATCGAGCCGCTCCTGCGCCGCATCAGGCTCGAGATGGAGGGCGCGGGCCTGTACGTCGAGTCGGCCAAGGGCGAGTGCAACCTCGGCCAGCACGAGATCGCCTTCCGTTACGACGAGGCGCTGCGCACGTGCGACAACCACTCGGTCTACAAGAACGGCGCAAAGGAGATCGCCGCCCAGGAGGGCAAGTCGATCACTTTCATGGCCAAGCCGAACCAGCGCGAGGGCAATTCCTGTCATATCCACATATCGCTGAGGTCTGTGGACAACTCGCCCATCATGGCGGGGAGCCAGCCGTACGGACTGTCGGAGACAGGAGCGCGCTTCATCGCAGGGCAGCTGGCCTGCCTGCGAGAACTCACCCTCTTCTACGCTCCGAACATCAACTCCTACAAGCGGTACGTGCCGGGCAGCTTCGCCCCGACCGCGGTCAAGTGGGGTGTGGATAACCGCACGTGTTCGCTCCGTCTCGTGGGGCACGGACCCTCACTGCGGGTGGAGAACCGCGTGCCCGGCGGCGACGTGAACCCCTACCTCGCGGTGGCCGCGCTCATCGCGGCGGGACTGCACGGCATCGACAACGAGCTGACGCTGGAGGAGCCGTTCACCGGCAACGCCTACGCCAGCGGCGCCGAGACCGTGCCGCACACGCTGCGTGACGCGCTGACGCTGTGGGAAGGGTCGAAGCTGGCCCGCGAGAGTTTCGGCGAGGACGTCGTGGCGCACTACGCCAACAACGCCCGCGTCGAGTTGGCCGCCTTCGAGGCGGCCGTGACGGACTGGGAACTGTTCAGGGGATTCGAGAGACTTTGAAGATCATCAATCCGGCGACCGAGGCCGTCGTCGCCGACGTCGAGTTCGCCGACGCGGCGGAGATCGACAGGGCGGTGGAGCGTGCCAGGGCCGCCTTCCACACCTGGCGCCAGGTCTCGCCGGGCGACCGCGCCCGCCTGCTGAGGCGCTTCGCCGAGCAGGTCGACGCGCACGCCGAGGAACTGGCCCAGCTGGAGATCGCCAACGCGGGCCACACCATCGGCAACGCCCGCTGGGAGGCGGGCAACGTCCGCGACGTCCTGCACTTCTACGCCGGAGCGCCCGAGCGCCACCACGGCCTGCAGATCCCCGTCGCGGGGGGCATCGACGTCACCTTCCACGAGCCCCTGGGCGTGGTCGGCGTGATCGTGCCGTGGAACTTCCCGATGGTCGTCATGACCTGGGGTGTCGCCCCCGCGCTGGCGGCGGGCAACACGGTGGTCGTCAAGCCCGCCGAGTGGACACCGCTGACCGCGCTCAGGCTCGCCGAGCTGGCCCTCGAGGCGGGACTGCCCGAAGGCGTGCTCCAGGTGCTGCCAGGAGCGGGGGAGGTCGCGGGCGCCCGCCTCGTCGAGCATCCGCACGTCGCCAAGATCGTGTTCACCGGCTCCACCGAGGTCGGCAAGCAGATCGCCGCCACCTGCGCCTCGCAGGTCAAGCGCCTCACCCTCGAACTGGGCGGCAAGTCGGCCAACATCGTCTTCGCCGACTCCGACCTGGACAAGGCCGCCGCCACCGCCCCCTACGCGGTCTTCGACAACTCGGGCCAGGACTGCTGCGCCAGGTCCAGGATCCTCGTCGAGGCCTCCGTCCACGACGACTTCCTCGCCCTGCTCTCGCAGGCCGTCCACGACGTCAAGGTCGGCGACCCGCTGGACGAGAGCACCGAGATGGGGCCGCTGATCAGCGCCGAGCACCTCGACAGGGTGCGCGGCTTCGTCGAAGGCACCCCCTACCTGCAGGGCTCGTGCCCCTCGGGCCCCGGCTTCTGGTTCCCTCCCACCGTCCTCACCTCCTCCGTCACCGACCGCGCCTTCACCGAGGAGATCTTCGGTCCCGTGGTGTCCGTCGTCCCGTTCACCGACGAGGCCGACGCGGTGCGCATCGCCAACGACACGCCGTACGGCCTGAGCGGCTCCATCTGGACACGCGACGTCGGGCGGGCCCTGCGCGTCGCCAGGGCGGTCGAGGCGGGCAACCTGAGCGTGAACTCCCACTCCAGCGTGCGTTACTGGACACCGTTCGGCGGCTTCAAGCAGTCGGGGCTCGGCAGGGAGCTCGGACCCGACGCGCTGGCGTCCTTCACCGAGACCAAGAACGTCTTCATCGCCACCGACTGACCACCCGCCCCCGCGCTGGGCAGAGCAACCGAGAGAAGGACACATGCAGCGTTTGCAGGACCGCGTCGCCGTGATCACCGGCGCGGGCAGCGGCATCGGCCTGGCCACCGCGCGCAGGTTCGCCGAGGAGGGCGCGAAGGTGGTCTGCGTCGACCTCGACGAGCCCAGCGGCGCCAAGGCCGCCGACGAGGTCGGCGGCCTGTTCGTCAAGGCGGACGTCACCAGCGAGGACGACGTGGTCAGGATGTACCAGACGGCGTTCGACGCCTACGGCAGCGTCGACATCGCCTTCAACAACGCCGGCATCTCCCCTCCCGACGACGACTCCATCCTGGAGACCGGCCTCGACGCCTGGCGCAGGGTGCAGGAGGTCAACCTGACCTCCGTGTACCTGTGCTGCAAGCACGTCATCCCGTACATGCGGCGCCAGGGCAAGGGCTCGATCATCAACACCGCCTCGTTCGTCGCGGTGATGGGCTCGGCGACCTCCCAGATCTCCTACACCGCCTCCAAGGGCGGCGTGCTGGCGATGTCGAGGGAGCTGGGCGTGCAGTTCGCCCGCGAGGGCATCAGGGTCAACGCCCTGTGCCCCGGCCCGGTGAACACCCCGCTGCTGCAGGAGCTGTTCGCCAAGGACCCCGAGCGCGCCCAGCGCCGCCTGGTGCACATCCCTGTCGGCCGCTTCGCCGAGGCCACCGAGATCGCGGCCGCGGTCGCCTTCCTGGCCTCCGACGACGCCTCGTTCATCACCGGCTCCGAGTTCCTGGTCGACGGCGGCATCTCGGGAGCGTACGTTACACCCCTATGACCAGACCCTTGATCGGCATCACCTGTTACGTCGAGCCTGCGCGGTTCACCGTGTGGGACATGACGACGGCGCTGCTGCCGTACATGTACGTGGAACAGGTGGCGCGCGCGGGTGGGCAGCCGGTGATCCTGCCGCCCGCAGGGGACCTCGCCTCGGTCGTGGGCAGGCTCGACGGGGTGATCCTGGCGGGCGGGGGTGACATCGACCCCTCGCTCTACGCGGAGACGCCGCACGAGCGCACCGGCTTCGTCCGGCCCTTCCGTGACTCGGCGGAGTTCGCGCTGGCCGACGCCGCGCTCAAGGCGGGGCTGCCCTTCCTGGGCATCTGCAGGGGGCTGCAGGTTCTGAACGTGACGCTCGGCGGCAGCCTGCACCAGCACCTGCCCGACGCGGTGGGGCATTCGGGGCACGCGCCCGCGCCGGGCGAGTTCGGCCACATGCCGGTCGGCGTCACGCCAGGCAGCCGCATGGCGGAGATCGTGGGCGGCGACCCGCTGACCGTCCCGCACTACCATCACCAGGCGATTCGCCGCCTCGGCGACGGGTTGCTTGCCACCGCGCACGCCGCCGACGGCACCATCGAGGCGGTCGAGCTGCCCGGGCACCGCTTCGCCCTGGCCACGCAGTGGCACCCCGAGGCGGCGGAGGACGGCGCCCTGTTCCGCGCCCTTGTCGGAGCCGCCGGTTAGCCTCTCCTGATGCGCCTGCACGTGAAGGAGTTCGACGGGCCGCGCGACCGCACGCTGCTGGTCGTCCACGGCGGCCCCGACTGGGACCACAGCTATCTCGTCGAACCGCTCGACCGGCTGGCGGGCGAGCGGCGCCTGCTCCTCCCCGACCTGCGCGGCTGCGGCCGCTCCCCCGTGGCCGATCCGCTCACCCCCGACGCGATGGGTTCGATAACGTCGCATCCATGCGGCTTCATGTGGGATGCGCGATGTGGACGCACGCGCCATGGCAGGGGCGTTTCCTGCCGTCTCCGCTGCCTCAAGGCGAGCGCCTGCGCGCCTACGCGTCCTGGTGTGACGCGGTGGAGGGCAACACGACGTTCTACGCGACACCGGCGCGCAGCTCGGTGGAGTCGTGGGCGCGGCAGACCGACCCGAGCTTCCGCTTCGTGGTGAAGCTGCCCAAGCCGATCACGCATGAGCGCCGCCTCACCGGCGCCGAGGAGGAGCTCCGAACGTTCCTCGAGGCGATGGAGCCGCTCGGACCCCGGGCCCACGCCCTGTGGATCCAGCTGCCCGGATCGTTCGCTCCGACCGACCTCGGCGCACTGGCAGGCTTTCTGCGGGGGCTTCCCCGCTCGCACAGGTACGCCGTGGAGGTCCGCCACCGCGCCTTCTTCGACGACGAGCGCTCCGAACGGCTCCTCGAGCGGGTTCTGGCCGACGCCGGCGCCGAGTGGATCCCCTTCGACACCACCACGCTCTTCCAGAGCCCTCCGACCAGCGACGCCGAACGTGACGCGTGGACGAAGAAGCCCCGCGTGCCGCGCAGGTCGCGCGCTCTCACCGACCGACCGATCGTCCGCTACCTCGGAAGGGACTCCACGGAGCGCACGGTCGAGGGATGGCGGCACTGGGTCGGGACGGTCACCGAGTGGCTGCGCGAGGGCCGCTCCCCGACGGTGTTCATCCACACCCCTGACAACGCCGACGCCCTGCCGCTCGCCCGCCGCTTCCACGACGAGGTGCGCGCGGGGCTCCCCGAACTCGACCCGCTGCCCGACCCCGTGCCCGTCGAGCCCCTGACCCTCTTCTGAGCCCGCCCTCGCCGACGCCCTGCTCCGCTCACGCCGTCGGGCGCGGGGCGATGCCTTCGATCTCCACGAGCAGGTCCGAGCGGCAGATGTCCACGGTGAAGTAGACGATCTCGGCCGTGTCGGAGAAGGCTTCGGCGCACGCGGAGCGGACGGCCTCGAGGTCCTCCTCGTGGCGGAGGTAGACCTTGACGAGGCGGAGGTCCTTCAGGGTCCGGCCGTCGTCGATCCCGTGGGCCAGCAGGTTCTCCCTGCTCAGGACCTTCGCCATGTTGGCGAGGGTCACGTCGCACTGCTTGGCGACGTCGCCCTCGTGGACCGTCTCGTGGCCGAGGATGCTGGCCGTGCCGGCGACGAAGATGTCGCCGGCGCCGTCGAGGCCCGGTGGCGAGAGGGAGGTGGCGCGCGCGAACTTCGGCGGCCGGGGGCCGTACCTGTGGGGATAGGAGGGAGCGGGAACCTGCAGCGGATTCTCCAGGTGGCGGACGCGTCCGCTTCTGGAGGTCAGCAGGTACCAGCTGATGCCACCGCCGAGAGAGCCGATCCCGGTCGCGGCGGGCATCTCGCCGGCAGGCCCGAGACGGCGGTCCACCGCCTCGGCCCTGCCGAGGCAGAAGTCCCTGTAGATCTCCATGCCGTCGGCGTTGGCGCGATTGATGTCGTTGATGAAGTGCCAGATCCGGATGACGTGCGGATAGCCGAGCTCGCTGATCAGGTCGAAGGCCGCGTCGTAGGCCTCGCGCACCGGCTCGCGGTAGGACCCGCCTTCCGGGATCTGACCGGCGCAGAAGAGGTACTCGCCGTCGTGGGCGTACACGAGATCCCGGTACATGCCGGACGTGGGGGGCGCGTCCGTCTCCCACACCTCGGTGACCAGGGCGCTCTCGTCGCGGGCGAGATGCACGCCCATGTCCGCGACACCGTCGCGGACGGCCGGGGGGCGGTGATGGTCGAGGAAGGCGACCCGGCCCAGGAGGTGCCGCCCTGAGGGCGGCTCCTCGTGGGGCCGGACCAGTCGGCCACGCAGTCCGTTCGGGTATGTCGCCATCGGTGCCGCCTCCTGCCGGTCAGCCCGCTGCCCTGGCCCGTAAGTCTCGCCTGCTGAGTTTGCCCGTCGAGGTTCGTGGGAGCTCGGCGACGAAGACGATCTCCGACGGCACCTTGTACCAGGTCAGCTGCTTCTTGGCCGCGTCGGCCAGCTCGCCGCGGATCGTGGCGTGGTCCGACTCGTCGCCCTTGGTGATGAGGTAGGCGAGCAGCTTCGACGTGCCGTCCTGCGCCCGGGTCGAGCAGACCGCCGCTTCGAGCACGAGCGGATGCCGCGCGAGCACGTCCTCGATCTCGGCGGGGTGCACGTTCTGCCCGCCGACGATCTCGATGTCGTCGGCTCTGCCGAGGACCCGGAGGTAGCCGTCGTCGTCCATGGTGGCGGTGTCGCCCGTGGGCCACCAGCTGCTCTCGCCGTGGCGGAGACTCTCCGCTGGGGAGCCGATACCGGGCGCGATAGTGGGCCCCGCGACCTGCAGGTTGCCTTCGGCGCCTGAGGGGACGGGCTCGCCCTCGTCGTCGACCAGCTGTATCCGGAAGGGCGGCAGCGCCCTGCCCACGGTGCCCTCCCTGGTCTCGGACGGGGGGCTCGCGGCGAAGACCTGGCCCACCTCCGTGGTGCCGAGAACGTTGAGCAGCCGTTCCCCGAGCACCTCGCGCAGGGCGCCCTCCAGGGCGGGGGCGAGCACCTCTCCGGCCGTGACCGCCAGCCGGAGGCCGGCGAGCGGCGAGAGGTCGGGCTCGGCCAGCAGCCTGGCGTAGAAGCTGGGCTGTGCGTAGAACACGGTGACGCCGAGGTCGCGGATCGCGGCGAGCGCCTCGGCGGGCGTGGGGCGTCGCGGCGTGAGGACGGCCGCGCTCCCGCTGAGCAGCGGGTAGAAGAGCGTGTTGCCGAGCCCGTAGGAGAAGTACATGCGGGACACGGAGAGGCTCACGTCGCCGGGTCTCAGGTCGAGGACCCTGCCGAACGCGGAGTCGAAGACGTGGGGGTCGCCGTGCGTGTGGAAGCAGAGGCGGGGGCGGCCCGTGGTCGTTCCCGAGGTGAGCAGGGCGATGCCGGGGGTGTCCCGCGCGCAGTCGGCCGCCGGCGGCACGGCGGCCTGGTCCTGCTCGGCCCTGATCATGGCGGGTGTGACGGTGGGGCCGTCGAAGACGTCGGCGACGCGGGGGTCGGCGACGGTGAGCCTCGCTCCGGCGAGCTCGGCCGTCTGCCGCAGTTCGTCGGGGTGGAGGTCGGTGTTCACCAGGGCGACGATCGCGCCGAGGCGGAGCGTCCCGAGGATGGTCCAGATCAGGTCCATGCCGTCGGGCAGGGAGGCCAGCACCCGCTCGCCCCGGCGTACGCCGGAGGCGGACAGGTAGGCCGCCATCCGGTCGGCGCCCGCGAAGACGTCGGCGTAGCGGTGGACGGCGCCGTCGGCGAGGTAGGCGTGGCGCTCGAGCCACCCCTGTTCACGAGCGGTCCTGGCAAGATGTTCGGCGAGATTGTCGATGCCCGTCATGCAACAGCTCTCCTCCGACCGTCATGATCGTCGCGAGCTTTCTACAGCGGACGGTGGAGTGGCGTCAAGAGCCGTGCAAAGGTCGAGGCGGCCGCCGACTGCCTGACGGCCCGCTGTCCGGGTGGGCTTTGCCGAAGAGCTGTCAGCATTCGATGACGTTGACGGCCAGGCCGCCGCGTGAGGTCTCCTTGTACTTGTCGAGCATGTCGCGCCCGGTGTCGCGCATCGTCTTGATCG
>NZ_BAAATE010000021.1:0-176440 GCF_039533245.1 Nonomuraea recticatena
GCGCTACGAACGCCGGGCGGACCATTTCGCATCCTTCGTCGCCATCGCTGCAGCCCTCATTTGCTACCGCCGACTTACCAAATGAGTCAACGTCTAAGTCAGGGTCCATGAAACAGACCCCAGGCGTCTGGTCATCCAGGGCGTTCCCGTCGGGGATTCCGTTGCACTTCGCTGGTCCCGCTCCTCAACACGTAGGGGCGCAGGAGTTGAGACAGCCAGCGGTTCTCCGCCTCACCGGAAGCTGATCAATGGCCAAGGAGCCCCACACCCTCGAGGAGGGGTACGAGGCTCCGCCCTTGAGGGCGCGGAGACCCGCCTGCCCTGGTGAGTTCAGGCGTCGGTGAGGTAGGCCAGGATGCGCTGGGCGGGGTGGCGGTCCAGCTGGTAGCGGGAGCGGTCGTAGCGGCGGGTGGTGCGCGGGTCGGCGTGGCCCATCGCGTCCTGGACGTCGCGCAGCGCGGTGCCGGCGTCCAGGGCCAGGGTGGCGAAGCTGTGGCGCAGGCTGTGCGGGGACAGCTGGGCGGCCGCGGGGATGCGGGCCTGGCGGGCGATGCGGCGGATCAGCTTGGTGATGCCCCACCGGTCCAGCCGTTTGCCGCCCGGGTGCGGGCCGGACGGCTCGGTGACGAACAGCGGCCCGGCCAGCCTCTCCCGCGGCGTGCCGCCGCAGGCCGCGCGGTCGTCCAGGTAGTCGTCGACGGCGGCGGCGATCGGCGGGGCCAGCGGGTAGGCGCGGGTCTTGCCGCCCTTGCGGCGCACGGTCAGCGTGCGGTAGCCGCGGTGGTGGCCGAGGTCGGCGATGTCGGCGCCGCACACCTCGGCCACCCGCAGCCCCTCGGTGAGCATCAGGCCGAGCAGGGCCGCGGTGCGCAGCGCCCGCGGGCGGGCGTCGGCGCCGGCGGCGGCCAGGAAGTCGGCGGCCTCGGCGCGCGACAGGCTGACGGTGGCCGAGGTGTCGCGATCGAGCGCGGGGCGGTCCAGGCCGGCCAGCGGGTTGCGGGTGGCCACCTCGTGCGCGAGCAGGTAGCCGTACCAGGAGGAGACGACGGCCAGCTTGCGGGCGACGGTGGCCGGAGCGTACCGCTCGGCCAGCGTGGTCGCCCACAGGTCCAGATCGGCGCGGTAGGCGCGCAGCGGGTCCAGCCGCTGGCCGGCGCACCAGCGCAGGTAGCCGGTCAGGTCGGCCAGGTAGGCGGCGGTGGTGGCCGGCGAGGGCCGGGTGTGCAGCCAGACGGCGGTCAGCCGGTGCAGGCCGTAGCGGTCGGCCAGCCGCAGCGGGCCCAGGCCGGGCAGCGCGGCGACCGCGGCGGTGACCGCCTCGCGCAGGTCGCCGCCCGGCAGGCGGGCCAGCGCGGCGGCGCTCAGCGCCACGGCGTCCAGCCCGGCCGTCACGACCGCGCCGACCATCTCGCCTATACGCGCCGAAGCGGCGAGGTCGGCGGAGGCGGGGTGCGGGGCGGTCGAGGCGGCCGTCGGGCGCGGAGTGCCGGGTGCAGCACCGTACTCCGGGTCGTCGTACTCCATAAGAGGCATTACGGGGTACCACAATCACCCCTCCGGCGATCTTGAAAAGAGCCGAATCGGTGCCCGGTTTCGGCCGATTCCGTGATCTTCAGAGAAGCAGGCCATCACCGCGAGCGGAATTCTGCCCCGCTCGGATAGTCAAATGGGACCAATGAGAGGACGAGCTCGTCGCCCACAGGCGGGCGGAGCGTGACGAGGTTAGATCGGCTCCCCGGCACGCGCTATCTTGACGCTTTGATCGCCAGTGCCTAGCGTTTGCCTTGGCCGGAGCCCGACCGGCCTGATCGTACCGGGGCCGTGCCAGCGGCCTGGTCCTCCACATCCCCATTCGATGGAGGACCCACGCATGTTCTTGTTACGCGCCGGGCTCGTCGCGGCGATGTTCGCCGCCACCCTCGTGCCCACCACTGCCCATGCGGTAGCCGCCACCACGTACTACGTCGATGCCGACGGCGACGACTCCGCCGCGGGCACCAGCCCCGACAGCGCGTGGAGATCGCTGGCCAAGGTCAACGCCACGACTTTCCAGCCGGGTGACATCATCCGGTTCCAGGGCGGTGATGCCTGGCACGGCGGGCTGGTCATCAAGTCCTCCGGGGTGACGGTCACCTCCTACGGGCAGGGCCGTCCGCTGATCGCCGGTGACACGCTGGTGGACGCGGCGGTGCTGCTGGACAACGTGCGCGAGGTGACCGTACGAGGGTTGGAGGTCACCAACGGCACCGACCTGTCGGTGTCGAAGACGACGACCTACCGGGGCATCTTCGCCATCGCCAAGGACATCGGCGAGGTGCCCGGCATCGTCATCGCCGACAACTACGTCCACCACGTCGACGGCAAGGGCGGCCCGGTCATCGGCAAGGGCGGCATCGCCGTCGGGGTGCGCGGCAACACCACCCCCACCTGGTACTCGGGCCTGCGCATCGAGGGCAACGAGGTCGCCGACATCAACGCCTACGGCATCTCCACCTTCACCACCTGGTGCGCCTCGTGCGAGATCTACTCGGCCGAGACCGGCATCCCCGCCGGCGAGGTGAGCCCCACCCGCAAGGCGTTCACCGCCGCGGTCTTCCGGGACAACTATGTGCACGACGTGACCGCGGGCGGCATCACCCCGCAGTACATCGACGACGCCCTGGTCGAGGGCAACACGGTCGACAAGGCCGGCTCACACCTGAAGGTCCGCGCGGGTAACAACGCCGGCATCTGGTGGCAGGGCACCAACCGCATCACGGTGCAGTACAACGTGGTGCGCCGGCAGGGCTACGACAGCTTCAACTACCCCGACCCGGTCGACGGGATGGCCTTCGACGCCGACATGGGCAGCAGCAACAGCCTGGTGCAGTACAACTACTCCGACTCCAACGCCGGCGGCTTCTTCATGTGCCTGATCTCGGCCAACAACGTGACCGTGCGCTACAACGTCAGCAACCACGACCACTTCCGGCCGTTCTCGATCTGGAGCGGCTGCTGGAACCTGCGCGGCTACAACAACACCATCTGGGGCACGACCGACACCATCACCCGCCACCGCCCCGACGGCACCACCTTCCAACAAGACACCGAAGCCTTCGTCCGCAGCCAGAGCAGCTCCTCCAACGTGCTGTTCAACAACATCTTCTACAACCCCGCCCGGGCCACCTTCGACTGCCGCCGCTCCTGCGACCACGGCAGCGACGTCCCGATGAACTACAGCCACAACCTCTACTGGGACACCTCCGGCTCCCCGGTGCTGCCACGAGGCGACGCCGAGCCGATCGTCGGCGACCCGCGGCTGGCCGCCCCCGGCACCCGGCTGCCGGAGTCCGGCAGGATCAGCCGCGAGCAGCTGCTGACCGTGCTGCGCGCCTACACCCCCGCCGCGGACTCGCCCGCCCGCGACGCCGGTCTCTCCGCCGCCACCGCTCCGGCCACCGACGTGCTCGGCACCGCCGTCCCGGCCGGCGCCCCCGACCTGGGAGCCGTCCAGCACCCGGTGAAGACGCACGTCACGAGCAACGCCGGCCCGCACGCCGGCCCCGTGGCCGACGGCGACCCGGCCACCTCGTGGACCTCCACGAAGGCCGGCGGGAAAATCATGATCAAATACGGTGAGCCGCGCACGATCGACGGCCTCCACCTCGCCGCCCAGGGCGACGGCCCCGCCAAGATCACCGTCCTGACCCGCGACGCCGCCGGCGAGTGGGTCACCCGCGCGGAGGACCACGAGCTCACCTGGAGCGGCGACCTGGAGTGGTTGCGCATCCCGTTCGCCGGCCCGGTCACCACCGACGAGGTACGCCTGCTCTTCTCCGCCGGCGACCGCGAACGGATCACCCTGCACGAGGTCCGCGGCTCTCTGGGCAAGATCGCGGCCGCCAGCGCCCACGCCGGCGGCAACGCCCAGACCACGCTCGGCACCTCCATCGGCGACATCCAGGCCATCACCGACGGCAACCCCGGCACCTCCTGGGCCTCGGCCGACAACCCCAAGCTGCCCGGTAGCGTCAGCGTCACCTGGAGCAAGGCCCACACCATCGACTCCGTGCGGCTGACCGTCGCCTGGGGCCAGGGCCAGGGACCAACACGGGTGGACGTGCAGACCCGCGCCGCCGACGGCACCTGGGTCACGCAGGTGGCCGACCACCCGCTGACCTGGCAGCTCAACAGCACCACACCCGAGTCGCCGTCCATCGCCCTGCCCGCCCCGGTGCGGGCCCACGGCATCCGGCTCGTCGTCAAGGCGGCCAACCTGTGGTGGGGCCACCTGGCGATCTACGAGTTCGCCGGCTACTCCGGAACCACCCCCGTCGTCGACAATCCCGGCACCGACAAACTTCCCTACGCCGGGCACGCGACCGACGGCGACCCCGCTACGACCTGGCGGGGACCGGACGCGGCAGGAACAGGTCTCCAGGTCGACCCCGGCGCGCCCCAGACGGTCTCGTCGATCACCCTGACCGCGCCGGTAGGCCACCGGCCCCTGCGCATCCGGGTTCAGGCCCTCACAGGCGGAGCGTGGAAGCAGGTGCTCGCCGCCACCGACCTCGCCTGGACCGGTGACACCATCACCGTCCCGCTGCCCGGCCGCGTGACAGGCGACGCCTTCTACGTGATCGTCGACCGCTCCACCGGCGGCTACGACCTCGCCGAGGTCACGCTCAACTGACCACCGGCCGGTGCGGGCACTCCCCGCCCGCACCGGCCCCGGCCGGCCAACGCCGAAGAACACAACCATGGAGCCTCTCATGGGCGTCTTCTCCTACGACAACGGGTCGTTCCGGCTGGACGACGCGGAGTTCAGAGTGTTGTCCGGCGCGCTGCACTACTTCCGCGTGCGTCCCGAGCAGTGGGGACACCGCCTGGCGATGCTGCGCACGCATGGGGCTCAACACCGTGGAGACGTACGTGCCGTGGAACCTGCACGAGCCCCGCCTGGGAGACTTCCACCGGATGGAGGAACTGAGCGCGTTCCTGGACGCGGCCGCGGCCGAAGGGCTGCTGGCCATCGTGCGGCCAGGACCGTACATCTGCGCCGAGTGGGACAACGGCGGGCTGCCCTCCTGGCTCACCGGCCGCCTGCGCACCGCGACGCGTATGTGGCGTGTGTCCTGGAGGGGCTGTTTCGGGCGCTGCAGGTCCGGGACGTCTTCGCCACGCCGTCGCTGCGGTGGGCCGACCCGCGCGCCCACCTGCTGGACGGCAAGGCGTGGGAGGCGATCAGCGAGGACGTGCTCGCCTCCCTGTCGCTCACCGACCCGGTCGAGGCGCATCTGGACACCAAGCTGCTGGCCTGGATGCGGCGTGGCGGCAGATGGCGGGCCGGCTCGAGGAAGCCGGGGACGATGCCCTGGTCCGGGTGGTCACCCCGCCGGACGGGCACGCCCGTTTGTCGGTGGAGAAGCTCGGCGCGCTTGGCGAAAGCCCGTCGCTGACGTGGCTGCGGGCGGCCTGCCAGGCGATGCTGCCGCGCATCGACCTGCCCGAGCTGCTGCTCGAGGTGCACTCCTGGACCGGGTTTCTGGACGCCTACGTGCACCTGGCCGAGGTGTCCACCCGCATGCACGATCTACCGAGATCGCTGGTGGCTCTGCTCATCGCGGAGGCCTGCAACGTCGGCCTCGCCCCGGTGATCAAGGACGGGGACGAGGCGCTGACCCGCGGCCGCCTGTCGCATGTCGACCAGAACTACGTGCGGGCCGAGACGCACGCCGCCGCGAACGCGATCCTGATCGAGGCCCAGCGCAGCGTGCTCATCGTGGCACTGTGGGGCGGCGGGCTGCTCGCCTCGGTCGACGGGCTGCGGTTCGTCGTCCCGGTCCAGACGATCAACGCCGCCCCATCGCCGAAGTACTTCGGCTACAAACGCGGTATCACGCTCCTCAACGCAGTCAATGACCAGGTGATGGGGATCGGGCAGATGGTCGTGCCCGGCACGCCCCTCGACTCGCTGTACATCCTCGATAGCCTGATCAACATCGACGCGGGACCGCAGCCCGAGGTCGTCACGACCGACCAGGCGTCCGATTCGGACATGGTGTTCGGGATCTTCTCCATGCTGGGCTACCGGTTCGCGCCCCGCTTCGCCGACCTGGGCGACCAGCGGTTTTGGCGCGCTGACCTGCCCGACGGGACGGTGTCGACGTACGGGCCGCTGGAGGCGATCGCCCGCAACAAGATCAACAGGCAGAAGATCTGCACCCAGTGGTCGGACATGACGCGGGTTGCCGGATCGCTGGTGACCAACCAGGTCCGCGCCTACGATCTGCTGCGCATGTTCGCCCGCGGCGGGCGGCCCACTCCGCTCGGGCAGGCGTTCGCCGAGTACGGGCGGATCGACAAGACCCTGCACCTGCTGTCCATCTTGGACCCGATCGACGACACCTACCGCCGCAAGCTGAACAAGCAGCTCACCGTCCAGGAGTCCCGGCACCGACTCGCCCGCAGGATCTGCCACGGCGCAGGCGGCCAGATCCGCAAGGCCTACCGCGAAGGGCAAGAAGATCAACTAGCGGCTCTGGGGCTGGTCGTCAACGCGGTCGCGCTCTGGAACTCCAAGTACCTGTCGGCCGCGGTCGATCAGTTGCGCGCCCAAAGCGTCCCGGTCGAGGACGAGGACGCCGCCCGGCTCAGCCCGCTCGGCCGCGCCCACCTCAACGTCCTGGGCCGTTACTCCATCTCCTCCTCCGCCCCGGCCGAAGGCCTGAGGCAGCTCGGCGAGATGCCCGACCTCCCTGATGGCGGCGTGGATGAGGAGGGGGTGTAGAGCGCGGGCAGGAACTGAGAAGACGACCGGGCGGTCGGATCACCAGCCCCCGCCCGCGACTGGGGCAGCATCGGCGACCTGCCAGTCCATCGTGGCCACCTACAACTCCTGCGGGGCCAGGGCAGCGATGACGATCTCGGCGGCGGCCTCAACCCTCGGGTTCCGGGCCTACGAACAGAATGGCCTGGTTCTCCGTGCCGGGCAGACCCTCGTGGATGTACCAGTCGGGATCGACTTTGTCGGCGGGGATGCCGTTGGGATACGGCCGGTCAGAGCCACGATACTGATAGCGGTACTCGATGGGTACGTTACGCGCGCGGAGGATGGCGACCGCCTCCGGCACGGTGTACTTGTCGATGCCGGGCAGGCCGATGCCCTCGCCCGGCTCGTCGCCCGGACCCGTGTCGTACATCTCCCCTTGCTCCGCCGCACGGCCGAAGACGATGCTGGCGTACGATCGGTAGCCCACTGGCACCTTGACAGCCACCGAGCACGCGCGCTCCCCGCACGAGCCCTCAATCGCCTGAATTCGGCCGGCCGGGTCGTCGCGGTCCTCCATGAACAGCACCTTGCCGGCCTTGTCCGGGCTGGTGGGGGCTAGCTTGAGGTCGATGTTCATTTCTCGCTGCTGGAACTCCTCCCGGTAACGCTCGGGATCGGCGTTCGGGTCCTGTACTCGGACGACGAGGTATCTGTCCTCTCGCTGGAAGGAGAGGGCCGCTGCTTCGGCGCGCTGCGGCCCGACCCAGCCGGACGAGAATGCGACCACTGCGGCGGCCGTCGCCACCCCTATGAGCCCAATGCCGACGATCAGGCGCCGACGCCACCAAGACCGGGGTGCAGGTTCCGGGGGAGCCGCTGTGATGTGCTCTGCCAGCTCGTCCCTGGCCCCTGTGCTCACCAGCACGGCAATCTCGTTGTCGGTGACGGGGTTGAGGCGGCTGATCGAAATCTTGGTCATGCGGAGTCTCCTTCCGGTACCTGGGCGCGCGCTGCACGTCCTGGAGGGTCTATCGAGAGAGCGCGGGCCAGGCGGCGACGGGCCCGATGCAGGCGAATCCGTACGGCGTTGGCCGAACAGCCCAGCACAACTGCGATCTCGGCGATGGACATGCCCTCCCAATCCGCAAGCGACAGCACTTCTCGGTAGCCATCGGGCAGGTCCGCGAATGCCTTCGCCAGGGCATCCATGGCGGCCGACTCCTCCCTCGGCTGCAGCTGGATGGCGCTCAGCTCGGATGCCAGCCGGGCGGTCAGTGCCGTGTGCCGCCGTTCACCGCGGTGATGATTCGCGAGCGCCCGGCGCGCGACTCCGAACAGCCAGAGGCGGGCCTTCTCGTCTGCAGGCACGTCGTCCAGCCGCCGCCATGCGGTCATAAAGGTCTCGGCAAGGATGTCTGCCGCATCATGGCCGTTCGCCGTCCTCCGTA
Organism: Nonomuraea recticatena; assembly: GCF_039533245.1. NCBI lineage: Bacteria > Bacillati > Actinomycetota > Actinomycetes > Streptosporangiales > Streptosporangiaceae > Nonomuraea > Nonomuraea recticatena. Next base: position 8,200 of record NZ_BAAATE010000021.1, read on the forward strand.
CCACGTACCCGAGCACCGGATCATGATTGGCCTGGTACAACTCCTCGAAGCGGCGACGCCTGTTGTCAGGTGGTCGCACGAACTCACTTCCTCTCTACAAGACCAGGGGTATCCGACACCCCACACATGTCCTGCAGAGACTGGATGATTTCAGTGCCGCCAGAATCCGGTTGTCGGGCCCCTGCGCCCTGATCCGGCCCCGACTCCAGCGCATGCAGTACCGCCCCAGCCTGCCGGACCGCGTCTGGCTCAAGACGGGGGCCACAGGATGACGGCCACGTGATCATGGCGGTGTTCCGTAAGGGGATCCCCCACAGGAACACCCACCGGCCGAGACAGCGCCCCAGGTCAGGGTGTTCCGTATAGGTGTTCCGCCGACTGTCCCGCTGAAGGGGGGCTATACGGAACACTGGAGGGGGTGAACGGAACCCGCGTCGGCTACGCCCGCTGCTCGACCGACGAGCAAGACGTGATCATCCAGACCGAGCAACTCATGGCCCTCGGCGTGCCCGAAGACCGGATCTACATCGACCGCGGTTTCTCCGGCACCACCCGCCGCAACCGTGCCGGCCTCGACCAGGCCCTCGCCGCCGTGTGGAACGGCAGCGTCTTCACCGTGACCAAGTTCGACCGGTTCGCCCGCAACATGGCCGAGGCCAATGAGATCCTCACCGGCCTGTCAGGGCGCGGCGTCCTGTTCGGCCTGGGCGCCAACGTCTGCGACTGGAACGACCCGTTCGGGCGGCTGTTCCTGCAGACCCTCGCCATGGTCGCCGAATTCGAGGCCAACCTGGGCACATGCGAACCCGCGAAGGCATGGCCCTGACGAAGAAGAACGGCAAGCTCAAGGGGAAGCAACCCAAACTGCCCGAACCCGCCCGGCGCTCCATCCGCCGCCGATACGCCGAGGGCGAGGTGTCCCTGGCCGACCTGGCCACCGAGTACAGCGTCGGACGCTCCACCATCCACCGCATCATCCACGGGCCAGAAACCTCCAGGTAGAGCGGTCACACGCGGAAGCTGAACACCACCTTTATGCAAGATCATTCTCAGCGCCAACGGCTGCTCCTGGTTCCTCGACCCCGATCTTGCACCGGGTGGCCGAGATTGGCGGCCTCGGCGCCGGGGCTGTGCGGACTGCGGTTCAGTAGGCGTGGCCGTAATTGCGGTATCCATCGACATATCCGACGGAGACACCGTGCACGTAGCCCTTGGGGTATTGCCCCGGCAGGGGTTTGTGCGCTGACGGTGGCTGCCAGTTGCATCTAGCGCCGTGCGACCTGCCTCGGGTGTACCGATTTGAACCCCTGAGGTTGGACCCGGTCGGGGTCGGCCGCCGCGGCGGCGATCTGGTCGGCCAGCGGCCCGAGCACGGCCTGGGCCTGTTCCAGGCGCACCGGGCCGCTGTCGCGGGCGGCGGCGGTCTCGGCCGCGACGCGCTCGCGGTGGTAGCGGGTGCGGTGATCGGGGCTGCAGTCCAGCGCGTCGGCGCGCTTGCCCGGTGGCAGGGCGCCGCCGCGTAGCGGCAGGCCCGGCGGCCGGCGGCGCGGGTGCGCGCGGCGCGCTCGGCGGCGACCGCTTCCTCCACCCGGCCGGTCAGTGGTTCCGGCACGGTCTTCCCGTCCGCGGGGTCCGCGGCGGGGCCGGCGTCCTCGATGACATTGGGACCAGCCACTTAAATTTCATGGGCGTTCGCCACACCCTTTCAGTGGATTAGTCAGCTGATTGCAGCACTCAGGAAGAGACAAAGCCGCTCATAGCGTATTATTCCTCTCCTGCCCGTGCCTGCCGGTCGCTCTGGCTCGGTAGTCGACCGTCCGCGACAATGAGAATTTTCCGGCCAGGCTCGTCGAAGTGGACCCGGATGCCTATCATCTGGCGATGACCGTTGTTCCTGCGGAATAGAGGTTCGCCGAACAATGCGCGAGGGCATGCCGGAGGACGTTTCGCAGCTGGTGGACCGGAGGATGGCGCTCGCGCGGGAGTGGGACGACCTCGTCGAGCGGGTGCGCGAGCTGGATGGCTTCGTGGACTTCCTCAGGCCGCCCAGCATGGAGAGAATGCTTCCCGCCGCGGGCGGCGGACCGGTCGTGATCGTCAATGTCAGCGAGTGGCGGTGCGACGCGCTCCTCGTCCGGCCGGAGGGCGTCACGGTGCGGCCGTTGACCGGCCTGACCGTGCAGGATGCGGCGGATCAGGTCAACCGCTATCTGGGGGCGCTGGCCGAGGCCGAGACGACGGCCGACACGTACGAAACGGCCAGGCGCCGGGTCAGGGCCACCGGCACGATGGCCGACAGGCAGACCGCCTACCGGGCGCAACGCGCACTCGACGAGGCGCGAGCCGCCACCGAGACGATGCTCACCGAGTTGCTGGCGTGGCTCTGGGACACGATCGCCGAGCCCGTGCTGTCCGAGCTGGGCTTCCACGGCACTCCCGATGGGCCGTGGCCCCGGCTGTGGTGGTGCCCGACCGGGCCGCTGACCCTGCTGCCGCTGCACGCCGCAGGCCGCCACGAGCAGAGGGCGACGGTCATGGACAGGGTCGTGTCCTCGTACACGCCGACTCTGCGCGCCCTGCTGAAGGCTCGCGAGCCGCTCGGTCCCGCCGCCGGAGACGACCGCTTCTTGATCGTCGCGCTGGCCGACACACCTGGCGAGCGCCACCTGGCGGGTGTCGCGGATGAGGTCGACCTGCTGACGAGGTTGTTCCCCGCCACCCTGCTGCAGGGGGAGGAGGCCACCAGGGCGAGGGTCAGGCGCGAGTTGCCCGGCCACCGCTGGGTGCACTTCAGCTGTCACGGCGACCAGAACCTCGCCGATCCCTCCCAGGGCGGGCTCGTGCTCCACGACGACATGCTGACCATCACGGACATCAGCACCGGGCAGTACCACGCCGAGTTCGCCGGCCTGTCGGCCTGCAAGACCGCGACGGGTGGGGTCGATCTCCTGGACGAGGCGATCACGCTCGCCGCCGCGCTGCACTACACCGGCTTCCGCCACGTCATCGGCACACTGTGGTCCGTCTACGACACCACCGGAACCAGCGACCTGTTCCAGACGATCTATCAAGACCTGGCGGCGGACGGCAGGATGCGGGCAGAGCGCAGTCCGTACGCCCTGCACAGGGCGACCCGCGCCCTGCGCGACCGCTACCTCGGCACACCGAGCGTCTGGACACCCTTCACCCACACCGGGCCATAGGAGGACCGTTGACCGAGACCCCGTACGAAGAGGTCACCCGGCTGGCCTTCGCCGAGGAGGTCGCCAGGACCTTCCAGGTGGAGCAGCCCGACCCGCACACGATCCTCCTACGCGGAGCCTGCCCGCGCTGCCGTCACGTGATGGACTACAGGATCACCGAACAGGTCGTACGCCGGCGCGTCCGCCTCGACCGCTCCGGCGGTGAGCCGGAGACCACAGAAGAGACGATGTTGTGCACGTGCGGCGCCGACCACCCCGACCGGCCGGACGGCAACGTGGGCTGCGGGGCGTACTGGAACCTGAAGATCTCCGAGTCATGATCCGCCTGTCGCCGGGCGGCAAGCCCACCGTCTCCGGCCATCGGACCGCACAGGCCGTCCAGCGCCTGCTCCGCGACGAGTTGCCGCGGGTCCGGGCCGCCGCGACCGCCTGGCGTAACGGCCTGGCGGGACTGCTCGCCGGTCTGCTCGGCTTCAGCCTGATCAAGGGCAGGTCCGACGTGAGCAGGCTGGCCCCGCCATGGGACGTCGTGGTCGGCGGCCTGCTGCTGGCGGCGCTCCTGGCCGGCGCGTTCGGCGCGTTCATGCTGCTCTGGGCGGCGCACGGCAGGCCCGCCGCCGTCGAGCGGCGGAAGCTGAAGGCCGGGGACGATCACGACGAGGCCATGCGGGCGCGGCGTGCCCTCGACCGGGGCATCGTGCTGACTCTCCTGTGCACGGCGCTGCTCGTCGCCGCGGTGGGAGTGACCTGGTACGGCCCCGCGAAGGACGCGCCGAGGCTCCAGGTGACGACGCCCGACGGGGACGTGTGCGGCTCGATCGTACGCATGGCGCGAGGCACGCTGACGCTGAAGACCGCCGGCGGAGAGACGGGCGTCGAACTGGCCACGACGACCGGGATCCGCGCGGTAGAGACGTGCCCGACCGGCTGATCCTGGCCGCCTCACCCTCCTGCGGGAGCGGGGGCGTCCAGCTCGGCGCGAATCGCCTCCAGCCTGGCGGCGATCTCAGGTGCGGCCTCGCTGAGCGCGGCCAGGTCCGTCCAGGTGTCCAGGCGCTGTGCCCACAACACGCCTCTCGCCTGTTCCAGCAGCTCTCCCGCCTGCTCCACCCGGCCGGCGAGAAGCGCGGCCGCGGCCGCGTCATTGCCGAGGCCCGCGAACTGCCTCAGGTGATGCTCGCCGTCCATCCGCTGCAGGCCGCGCCATACGGCGCGCGGCAGCAGCTCCACCGCTGTGGCGAATCCTTCCGCCGCCGTCGCCCAGGCTCCCGCGAGCGCCGCCGCGATGCCCCACCCCTGCGACGCCTGCACTCGCGCGGACGGCGGTGCCGCCGCCATCCCGGCGGCCTCGCGGCACATCTCCGCCGCCTCCTCCAGGTCGCCGGGCCCCTGCCGATCGAGCAGAAGAGTGGCGACCTGGTACAGGTAGGTGGCCCGGTCGGGGACACCTTGAGCGGTCAGGGACAGCGCCTCTCGCCCCGCCGCTACGGCCCCGTCCAGATCGGCGGCCAGCCCGGTCCTGTCGTACCGTAACTGCAGTGCCTGGCACAGGATGACGAGGTACGCGCCGCGGTAGGTGTCGTCACCGGAGGCCGCCTCCCTGGCCAGCCGCAACGCCTCGTCGAGGTCGTCCGGCGCCCCCGTGGCCGCGTGCCGCGCCCGCAGGATGTTGCTCAGGTTGGACAGATACCAGGACCTGGCGGGGTCACTGACGGAGACCGCTGCCACCGCGCGGGCACCGTGCTCCGCGGCCTCGTCCAGGTCGGCCACCTGCCCGGTGTTGTGGAACCGGATCGCCAGCGCCTGGGTGAGCGTGGACAGGTAACCGGCCCTGGTGAGGTCGTTCAGCAGCGGCGAAACCGCCGCCCGCCTGCCTGCCTCGACGGCCCCGTTCAGATCTTCCAGCGACCCGGCCAGGATGAAACGGGCGAGCAGCAGCGTACCGAGGAGGCTCACCCGCCTGGCCAGCTCGGGATCGTCGGCGGGCGTGAGCGCGACCGCCGACCGTACGGCGGTCAGCGCCTCGTCGAGGTCGCTCAGCATCCCTGAGGCGCGGAACCGGAAGTGCAGGGCTCCGGCCAGATTGGACAACCGTCTTGCCCGATCGGGATTGTCGTGGGCGGTGACGAGCACGGACCGTCGTCCTGTCTCCACTGCCTCGTCCAGGTCCAACGCCGCACCGGTGTGCCAGAACAGGAACTGCGCCAGCCCGCAGAGACCGGTCAGATAAAGGCCGAGGTCGGGGTGGTCCGCCCCGGTGACGGCCACCGCCCGCCTCGCGTGATCCAGCGCCTCGTCCAGGTCCGCCCTGTCGCCGTCGTGGGCGAACCGCAGCTGCAGGCTGCCGGCGAGGTTCGACAGGTACATGCCGAGCGCGGGATGCCCCGGCTGTATCAGGTCCAGCGCCCGGCGCCCGGCGTTCACCGCCTCCTCCAGATAGGGAGTCTTCAGCGTCAGGAGGTAGCGCCGCTGCGACACTCCGCCCAGGTCCGACAGGCGCTGGGCAAGTTCCGGATCGCCGGGCTCGGTGACCTCCACCGCCCGTCGGCCGATCTCGGCGGCCTCCTCCAGATCGGCGGGATCATGAAATCTTCCGTACCTGGCCAGAAGGGCGCCGCTCAGATTGCTCAGGCAGCCCCCGAGCACGGGGTCGTCGGGCTCGACGATGCTCCCCGCCCGCCGCCCGGCGTCCACCGCCGCGTCGAGATCCTCAGGATCGCCCAGCCGGGCGTAGCGCAGCCGCAACGCGTTACACAGGGTGGACAGATCCAGGGGGTCGGGTTCCTTGGCCACGACCAGCCGGCCCGTGTCAACGGCCTCGTCCAGATCGTCTACGGCACCCGTCCGGCTGTAGCGCAGCTGCAAGGCCGCCGCGAGGTTGCCCAGGCACTTCGCCCGCTCGGGATGCCCGTCGGGAAGGACCGAACGTGCTTCCCGCAGCAGGGCCACGGCCTGGTCGATTTCCGCCGGGTCAGGCATCCCGTGCAGGATGTCCGATGCTCGCTCGACCGCCCGGACAGCGTCCTCTTCGAGAGACATGTCCTCAGAGTGCCAGGCGATGGCTCTCGGGTCAGATATTCCGGCGGCTCGCCGTCAGCGTGGCACTCCAGTGGACCCGGCGATCGGCAGCCGAGCCGTCATGTTCAGCCGTACCTCGCCGTAGGGGCGCACGTGCTGCCAGAACAGCGGGGTCAGGCCGCGCCGGTCGGCCGGGGTGAGCAGGGCCGCCCACTGCGGTTCGGCCAGAACGTCCTGCAGCATGAGCGTGTTGACGTAGACCAGGGCGGCTTGCAGGATGCGCAGGCACAGCGCGGTCATCTCCACCTCCTCGCGCCGGTTGGTGGAGAACTCCCCGCCGCGGCCGTAGCAGATGACGGCGTTGGCGCCGTTCCAGGCTTCCACCACGTTCAGGCCTTCCTCGTCTCGCGCTGCAGGTCGCGATCGCGCAGGTAGCGCGCCACGAAGATGGTGCGCTGGGCGCGGCCGATCTCCAGCATCGCCTGGTAGTGCCACTCGGTGAACAGGTTCTGATCCCAGGCCCGGAAGTGGGTGGAGTCGGAGGCGACCGCCGTCGACCCGACGCCCCACAGGCCGGCGTCGCGGGCGGCGAAGGTGGCGTTGGCGATCTCGATGGCGACCATCCGCGCCACCTCGGCGTTGAGGTAGCGGCGCCGTACGTAGCGCAGTTCCTCCTCGGTATGCGGGTGCGCGCCGGGGGTGACCGACCGGATCCCCCAGTTGGTGCCGTAGGCATAGATCAGCAGCATCAGCCGCTCGGCCAGCACGCAGTGTCCTGGGCCAGGCGCTCCAGCGCGTACAGGCCGGCTAGGCCGACCGGGGCCCGGGCGTTGCCGAGCTGCTCGGCGGCCTTGGTGTACAACTCGGTCACTCGGCGCTCGGCGGCGTCGTGCGTGGTGTGCCAGGTGGCCAGCTTCTGGTGGCGCTGCCGCCGGACGGCGAGCATCAGCGTCACCGCGGCGCCGACCCCGGCCGCGGCCGCCAGCGCGGTCCGGGCCGCCTCGATCCGGGCGGAAATCTGCTCGGCGATGGGCAGCTTGTCCAGGTCCTGGACGGCGGTAACGCTTTTGCTTTGGGGCTCATCGCGCCCACCCTTGAAGTTGCGGATGCGCGGCATCAGGTGAAAAAAATCCGGGAGGCGGTGTCGGATCGGGGCGGTGGTGTTCGTAGCAGGGGTGAGGCCGCCCACAAGGGGCGGCGCCAAGGCGAAGGAACCGCGGATCATGAAGCTGACGACCATGACTCAGGTCACCATCGATGGAGTGATGCAGGGAAACGGCGCGGCGACGGATGACCGTAGGAACGGATTCGAGCGCGGCGGATGGGCCCTGGGGAAGGGCGACGACGAGACCAGGACGTTCATCGCGCAGACCTACCAGCGCGCAGAGGCGTTCCTGTTCGGCCGGCGCACCTACGAGTTGTTCGCCGGCTCCTGGGGATCAATCGACCAGATGCGCGCCCATCCCATCGGCGTGGCCTTGAACGAGGCCCCCAAGTACGTTGCCTCGACCACGCTCACCGCGCCGCGTTGGGAGGACACGACCGTTCTCCGCGGCGACCTCGCGGCGGCCATCAGTGAGCTGAAGGCCAAGCCCGGGGGTGAGCTGCAGGTGCACGGCAGCGGCATCCTGACCCGATGGCTGCTGGAGAACGATCTGGTCGACGAGATGACTCTGATCGTGATCCCGGTGATCCTCGGCCAGGGCGCGAGACTGTTCCCGGAGATCGGCCCGGATCTCGCGCTCGACCTGGTCGAGTCGCGAGTCGACTCGAAGGGTGTGGCGATCCAGGTCTACCGGCCGGCCGGGCGCCCGCGGTATGCCACGGCCTGAAGTCCATGACCACCGAACCACGCTGTCTTGACACCACAGGAGAGGATCTTCAGATGCGGTACCTGGTTTCCGTGATCGATGACAAGAGCAATCCCGGCAGCACGGACAGGCGGCCTGCCATCAGCGCCTTCAACGAACGACTGATCGCCGAGGGCTACTGGGTTTTCTCGGGCGGACTCGCGGACACCGACGCGGCCACGGTCATCGACAACCGGGGCGAGCAGGCGGTGTTCAGCGACGGGCCTTTCGTGGAGTCGAAGGAGTACCTCGCCGGCGTCTGGGTGTGGGAGGCCCCCGATCTGGATGTGGCGCTCAAGCTCGCCGCCGAGGCGTCGAAGGTCTGCGATCGGAAGGTCGAGGTGCGGCCGTTCCTGTGAGCGACGTCGAGGAGGCGATCACCCGGGCCCACCACGACGAGTGGGCGCGGGTGGTGGCTGCGCTGACCAGGCGTTTCGGTGACCTCGACATCGCCGAGGAGTCGGCTGCCGAGGCGTTCGCGACCGCCGTGGAGCGGTGGCCGGCCGACGGCGTACCGCCCAATCCCGGCGCCTGGCTGACCACGACCGCCAACCGCAAGGCCATCGACCGGATCCGGCGTGAGAACAAGCGCGATGACAAGCACAGGGAGGCTCAGATGACGTACGACGTCCCGCTCGAGCCTGTTGGCGCCATCGATGACGACTGGCTCCGGCTGCTCTTCACCTGCTGTCACCCGGCGCTGGCGGTGGAAGCGCGCGTGGCGCTGACTCTGCGCATGGTCGGCGGTCTGACCGTGCCCGAGATCGCCCGCGCCTTCCTGGTGCAGGGGACCACCATGGAGCGGCGAATCACCCGCGCGAAGGCCAAGATCAAGGCGGCTCGCATCCCCTATCGGATGCCGTCCGCCGACGATCTGCCGGCTCGTGTCTCCGGTGTCCTGGCCGTCCTGTTCCTCGTCTTCAACGAGGGCTACCTGGCCAGCGGTCCCGGCACCGATCCCGTACGACACGACCTGACCACCGAGGCGATCCGGCTCACCCGCCTGATCCGCGCGCTCCTGCCGCAGGACGGAGAGGTGGCCGGGCTGCTGGCGCTGATGCTGCTCACCGAGGCCCGCCGTACCGCCCGGATCTCGGCGAACGGCGAACTGGTCGCGCTCGACGAGCAGGACCGTGGAGCCTGGGACGCGGAACTGATCGCCGAAGGTCATCGGTTGGTGCGCGAGCGCCTGGCCGCTGCCGCTGCCGGGGTGGCTCCGGGTCGCTACCAGATCCTCGCCGCGATCAACGCGGTGCACACCTCCGCCCGTGACATCCGCGACACCGACTGGTCGCAGGTCCTCGCCCTCTACGACCAGCTCGTCCGCCTCGACCCCTCGCCGATCATCGCCCTCAACCGGGCCATCGCCGTGGCCGAGCTCGACGGGCCGGAGGTGGCACTGGCCATCGTCGACCGCCTCACCGAGGCGTTGGCCGGCTATCACGCCTACCACGCCACCCGCGCCGACCTGCTGCGTCGGCTGGGCCAAAGTCAGCAGGCACGCGCGGCCTACGACCGGGCCATCGAGCTGGCCGGCAACACAGGCGAGACCGCCTACCTCACCCGCCGCCGCGACCAACTGCAGTAGCGCCAGCGCTTGAGGAGCGCACTCGATACGGCGATGAAAGGCGACGCGGAACGCTGCGCTGTTGACATGGTCAGACGCCAACCCTTCTCACCGAGCAACGGCGCAGGATTCGGCGGCCGTAGAGACCCGGCCTGTCGTCGACCGGCCGCGACTCGCGCGGTACGTGTCGGTCGATGACGCGTTGTCGCTGTTCGATCTGTTGATGGCGACGAAGTCGCCGGCTCGGGCGGGCCGGGATGAGGAGAAGGCCGCGCCGCAGGCCGAATCGGCGCTGCTGGCTGCGCAGCGGCGGCCGATCGCAGGGGTCGCGGCTCCTCACCGGCCATGGTCAACGCGCCGGTGAACCTTTCCGGCGCAGGGTTTCGGCGGCGGTCAGACCCGCCGCCGAAACACCCACGACCACGATTCGAGATGACTGGTTTACGACGGGGTCAGCGTGATCGCCAGGGCTGGGCAGATGCGGGCGGCCTCACGGACGTCCTCCTGTAGCCCGGGCTCCGGGCTGTCCTGCAGGAGCACGGCGATGCCGTCGACGTCGCGTTGGTCGAATACCTCAGGTGAGCTGAGTACGCATTGCCCGGAGCCGACGCAGGCGTCCTGGTCGATGGTGATCTTCATCTGTTTCTCCTTCGTGATTCACCAGGTGACGGGTAGTTCGCGCACCCCGTAGAAGACCGCGTTCTCCTTGAACGTCAGCTGTTCCAGCGGTACGGCCAGGGCCAGTGTGGGGATGCGTCGATACAGGGTGCTGTAGACGACTTGCAGTTCCACTCGGGCGAGTGGCTGGCCCAGACACTGGTGGGTGCCGAAACCGAAGGCGACGTGGTGGCGGGCCTTGCGGCGGACATCGAGGGTGCCGGGGTCGGGGAAGGCCGAGGAGTCGCGGTTGGCGATGCTCTTCACCGCGATGATGCCGTCGCCTTCGCGGATGAGCCGGCCGCCGATCTCGAGATCTTCCCGCGCGACCCGGCGGGCTTCGGTATGGGTGATGGACAGGTAGCGCAGAAGCTCTTCGGCGGCGTTGGTCACCAGTGCGGGGTCGCCGCTGTCGCGGACCGCGCTCAACTGGTCCGGGTGCGCCAGCAGTGCGGTCGTGCCCAGCGCGATCATGGCCGCGGTGGTGTCGTGCCCGGCCACCAGAAGGAGTTGACCGGCCGTGGCGATCTCACGCCGGGTCATCGCGCCGGTCCTGTACTGCTGGACGGCCAGCCTGCTGAACACGTCGTCGCCGGGCTCGGCATTCTTCGTGTCCACCAACTCCTCCAGGTAGGCGTTCAGTTCCTCGCTGACGGCCATGGCCTGTGCGGGATCGGGTTCGTCCATGACGAGCGTGCGGGACACCCGGTGGAAGAGGTCGCGGGCGGTATAGGGCGCGCCCAGCAGTTCGCAGATCACCAGTGAGGGAACCGGTAGCGCGAACGCCTCCACCAGGTCTACCGGATTCGGGCCGGCGAGCATCTCATCGATGAGGTCATCGACGATCCGTTGGATCCTCGGCCGCAACGCCTCCATCCTTCTGATCGTGAAGTCCGAGGTCAGGAGCCGTCGCTGGGCGATGTGCTCCGGCGCATCCATCTGCATCAGCGTCTTCATGTGTGCGTCGCGTGCCTTGCTCACCGCGTTGGTGTGCGGGAAGCCGGGTTGCGCCACGTCGACGCTGACCCGCGGATCGGCGAGCAGCGCACGCACATCCGCATGGCGAGTGACCATCCACGGGGTGCTGCCATCCCACAGTCTCACTCGTGAAACCGGCGCGTCTTCGAGTCGTCGGCTCAACTCCGGCGACGGGTCGAAGGGACACCCCGTCGCGCGGGCCATCGGAAAGGTCGGCATCTCTGGCAGGGCGTCAGCCATGGCATCTCCTCGCATCGAATGCGGTCATCGGGTGATCTCGGGCACGCGGGCAGGTCGTTCCCGGGGGTGGACGTCATGTCGGTAGATCGCGAGTCACGAGCCCTGTTGGAGCGGAGTGTGGTCGGCGGGCTCCGGGCGGCTCGAACGGTTCGCCGCGTGTGCGGTGATGGCGCCGATCGCGCAGATGATCGCGAATCCGAACAGTACGTACCGCGCCGAGTCGAGCATCGACGGGTCGCCGAGGTTGACGAGGACTCCGGCCACGGCCGTGCCGAACGCGATCGACAGACTCGTCACGGTGGCGATCGCCGCGGCGGCCCTGCGTCCTTCCTCCGGATCCTGGGTGCTGGACATGGCGGCCACGGACAGGTGCGGGTAGGCCAGGCCGATGCCGGAACCCGCGATGAACAACACCGGTACCCAGATGAGTACCAGCCAGGTCGGCGTGTCCTCGCGTTGCAGCAGTCCCTGGAGGAGGAAGCCGGACGTCAGGAGCAGCGGGCCGATGATGCGCAAACGGCGTACCGTGCGCTCCCTGGTGGCCGATGAGCTGCCGAGCTGGGTCAGCGACCAGCCGAGCGAGATGGCCGCCCCGAACAGGCCGGCCGCCAGCGGGGGCAGCCCGCCCAGCTGCTGGCCGAACAGCGGGACGAACGACTCGACCGCGACGCCGAAGGCCAGTAGCCCGAGCGTCAGGTAGATCCACTTCAGTGGGGAACCGGCCTGGTAGGTCGTGCGTGGGAAGACCCGCAGTTCGCTGCGCCGTTCGTGGGTGACGAAGACGGCCATCAGCAGCAGTGCCACCACGATGCTGCCCACCATCGCCAGGGTGCCAGGCAGCACTCCGGCCAGGCTGACGGCCGCCGTGGCCGCCGTGACCAGCAGCAGCGACACGGCCGGGACCGGCGCCCGCGCGTCACTGCGTTCGCCGCGCGGCAGCACCCGGGGCACGACCGCGCAGCACGCCGCCGCGATCGCTGCCATCGTCACGAACGCCAGGCGCCACGAGCCGAACTGGGCGAACAGGCCGCCGAGCGCCGGGCCGACGAAGTTGCCGACGCCGTACATCGCTGACATCAGGGCGTTGCCCCGGGTCCACAGTCGGCGCGGCAGGGCCGAGCGGATGACGGCGAACCCCAGCCCGGACAGCACCCCCGCCCCGAATCCCTGGATGCCGCGGCCGGCCAGCAGTACCGGCATCACCGGGCTCGCCGCACAGGCCAGCGAGCCCACCAGGAACACGGCGAAGCCGAGGCGATAGGCGCCGACGTTCCCCCACCGGGCCAGGAGCCGACTGACCAGCATCGTCGCGATCACCATGGCGACGAGGTAGATCGTCATGTTCCAGGCATAGAAGCCGGCGCCGCCGATGTCGGCCACCGCGGTCGGCAGCAGGCTCGAGGCCAGATAGATATTGACCGCACCGACGAGCACGCCGCCCGCCAGCACGACCGCAGTTCCGAGATGTCGGGGGCCCAGCAGTTCCCGCCAGGCAGGCGGGGTGGGGGTTGCATCAGGAATCACGTGGTCATCTCGCTCAGGTCGTCGGGGGCTGCGGCGGGCTTTCCGGGTTTTTCGGGTTCGGACTCGCCGGCCACGGCCATGGAGGCGTTCCGCGCATCGATCCGTCCGCGATGTGGCCGCCGGCTGCGGGTCTCGATGGCAGGCTCCGCGCCGGGCTGCTCGTGGTCATCAGCACTCATGACTTCAAGGCTGTCGTTGAACGGAGCCCGGAGACTTTTCGCCGCCTTTCGTGGACCGTTCTGGGCCGGTAGCCGGGAAAGCCTCAAGCCGCGGTCGAACCATGCCGCTCTGCTCCCCGTGGTCGAGGCCATGCGAGCAGCCGATCAAGCACGCCCCGGCGACGTGGAACAAGCACCTGTCCGCGCTGCGATCCTTCGCCGACCCCGCGGACACTCAACGTGGTGATGAACGCGTCACTCAAGGTGAGGACGGGCAGGCATGAGAAGACCCCGGCGGCGTGAAGCCGCGGGGTCTTGGTGTGCAGGCTGACGGCCTTATGCGCATCTTGCCGTTCCGGCTGAGAACGGCAAGGTCTGAAGGCGGTCAGTGCATGTGCCACACACCGTGGGTCCGGGTGAAGTCGCCCGCCGCCAGCGCGTCACGTGGGATGAAGATGTACACCAGGCCGTTGTCGCCGAGTTGAGCGTCCGGTTCGGAGTCGATCTGGGCCAGGAGCTGCCATTGAGTGGGCGGCGTGCTCGGTTCGGCGGTTGCGCAGTGTCGCCACGGATCGTCCTGCAGGGGGTCGGCGTAGCCGAGCAGGCGGTGCCGGGGCCGGTCATCGTCGTCCAACGGGGGATGGAACTCGTTGAGGAACTCGATGAACGCCGCGAACTCCTCGCTTGGGTTGGTCGGGTCATCGCCGGTGAGGTCCAGCTCGGTGAGGTCGTGGTAGAAGGGGCTGTCCAGCGGGGGCAACGACGGATCCACCGCCGGGATCACCGCGCGGTACGGGAGCGTCTCGGTTCCTGCGGGCGGTTGTGTGACGATCAGGTCGCGAGCCTCGGGTGGCTGGGTCATCACCACGACGCCAGGGCCGTGGGTCGTGTCATCCCAGGCGATGTCGCTGGTGAGGTCGGCGAAGATCTGTAGCAGTCCGGCCGGGGGTAGCAGTCGCTCGTCATCGCAGTGACTCGTCTCGGCCAGGTCGATCTGCGCCAGGAGAGTCATGGGGTGGTCGCGGCGGTGTGGCCAGAGTGCGCGCGGCGGCAGGTCGGGGACGCCACCCAGGTGGGTACGGCCCACGGTCAGGCGGTCGCGGCGGGGAGTCAGGCTGATCCCGGTGCGGCGCAATGCGACCAGGGCGTCCGCGTACTCGCCCAGCCTGAGGTCCTGGCACACAGCCCGGATCCAGTGCTCGTCGTTGGCGCCCTCGGCCTCCGCGGCCCACGCCTGCAAGGTGTGCGGATCGGCGAACCGCTCAAGAAACTGCATCGTGGTCTGTGCCTGTTCGTCGTTCAGCACAACCTGGGGGAATTCCAGCATGCCGGGGGTCATGGACAGTCCGCCTGTCCGGTCGACGACGCAGGCCAGCAGGGACGGCAGCGACTGAACCCATGCCTGAACATAGGCGTGGCTTCGCCCGACGGTCTGCCCTGCCGGGACCAGCGGGACGGTCTGCTCTGCACATTCGCCGGTGTCGTCGTTGTGCAGGCACAATCTCACGCTGAGGGATCCGTCGCTCGCGAGAACGAGGCCAGGCTCGGCAAGCTCCAAGCGTGTCTGCGCATGCTTGGCGGGCAAGCCTGCTCGTAACAGCGCTCCCAGCGCTTCCAGGTTCACGTCCTGTCCCCGTGCCGGGCAATCATGATCCGCAAGGTACCAGCCGACCTATTCGCCGGCGATGACTTCATTGCCGGCGGTCTGCCCGTCGGCAGCGATCTCGACCAGGAACTGCCGGCGGACGGCCCATCGCTCAGCTACTGGTCAGCGGCGTGATGTGGCGGAGAAAGGTCTCGGCGATAGTTCTGAGCCGATCGGTGCGCCAGACCACGGCGTAGTCGAACGCGGCATCGCCTTCCACGGGGATGCAGAGCAAGCCGGGACGCGGATAGAAGTGCGGCGTCTGGGCGCCGACGAGGGCGACGCCGTGGCCTGAGGTGACGTAGGCGAGGATCTCTTGGAAGCCGGGCAGGGACTCGGTGAGACGGCCGGGCACCGGTAGGTGGTGGTCGATCCAGTAGCCGGGGAGGGTCTCGGCGAAGAACACCCTCTCGCGGGCGATCTCATCGTGACCGACGCGGATGCGGTGCGCCAGCCGATGGTCCGCGGGCACGGCGAGCATCGCCGGCTCCGACAGCAGCACCGGCCCGACGGTGAGGTCCTGCTCCTCTACCGGCAAGGGCAGCACCGACAGGTCGACCTCTGCCCGGCGCAGGGGGCCGAAGAGATCGGCGAGCGCGGTTTCATGGATGGCCACCCGGCACCCCGGCACTTGGTCGCGGAAACTGTCAGCCAGCCGCAGAACGACTTGGGCCACCGCGGCCGACATGTAGCCCAGCTCCAGCGTGCCGGTGATGCCGTGCCCCGCCGCGATCGCTCGTGCGATCGCGGCCTGGATCTGTGCGTGCGCGGGCTGCAAATCGTCCCGGAGTTGCCTGCCGAGCGAGGTCAGCTCGACCCGGCGGGTGGTGCGGTAGAACAGCGGCGCGCCGAACCGGCGCTCCAGCTTGGCGATGGTCTGGCTGATGGTTGCAGCCGAGACACGGAGGTGCTCGGCCGTACGCGCGAAGTGCAGTTGCTCAGCGAGTACGAGGAACACCTCGATGTCCTGACGCTCCACCGCTCCTCATTCTTCAGTAGTGCCAAACAATTGTTCCCTATCTCGTCATTGATGAAGCTCGATGGTGAACGCGACGATGTGTCGGCAAGCGACGACCACAGGGAGAACGATGGCGAACACAAGCGCGGTGAACAGGTCGACGCCCACGGGTAGGCCGCTGTTCGACGACTACGACGTGTCGATCGAGCGCGAACTGCTCGAGCTGCGATCGTTCGGGAAGGGCGTCACGATGCATCGCTACGCCGTCCGGGGTGCAAGGGAGGCGAGCTCGTGCTGAGGCAGGTCGCGGAGGGTGTGCTGGTCCATGAGAGCGAGTTCTGCCAGAGTAACGCCGTTGTCGTGCGGGGCCGGGATGGCGTCTTGCTCATCGACCCTGGGGTGCAGGACCACGAAATGGCCTGCCTCGCGAACGACGCGTCCGATTTGGGGCAGACCGTTGTGGCAGGCTTCTCGACGCATCCGGATTGGGATCACCTGCTCTGGCACCCCCGCCTCGGCGCGGCCCCTCGTTACGGCACGGCCCGATGCGCGGCCACCGTCCGTGATCAGCTGTCCGACCCGGGTGCGAAGGCCGAGATAACCGCCCACCTGGGCCCAACGGGCATAGCCGACCAGGTCCCGCTGGACCTGTACGGCCTCATCACCGCCCTGCCCGCCGAGACGGCGCGGATTCCATGGGATGGCCCTCACGTCCGGATCATCGAGCACCAAGCGCACGCACCGGGCCATGCGGCGCTGTTCATCGAAGAACGCGGGGTTCTCGTCGCCGGCGACATGCTGTCTGATGTCTTGGTTCCGATGCTCGACCTGGACGACACCGCTGACCCGATCGAGGACTACCTCGCCGCGCTGCGGCTGCTGGAGGGCGTGGCGGGTGACGTCGATGTCCTCGTCCCTGGCCACGGGTCAGTCGGCGGAGCCGATCAGGTACACGCACGGATCGAGCGGGATCGGGCGTACGTGCTCGCCTTGCGTGAGGGCCATGTTCCCAGTGACCCGCGGGTCGGCCCATCGCCCCAGCCCGGCTGGGAGTGGGTAAGCGATGTGCACAACGGGCAAGCCCAGCGCCTCGCCCGAAGAAGCGAGCGCGACGGGACGCCCGGCTTCTGAGCTGCGGAATCAGCTTCCCGTTTCCATCTCGGCTCACACCGTTGGCCGTCGAACAGGGCGCGTCGGCGATCTCGCGGTACCGCAGCCGACCACCAGCACCTGTGGAGGCCCCATGATCACGGGCGTGATCATGGGGCCGCTGCTGTTTGATCTACTTCGCCACCAGTGTCCCTCCGGGAGGGCCCCCGCACTCGCCGCGCTCACCTGCAGGTCTCACCCTCGCGTGACGGACAACCGCATGGAGGTGTAGTCGAAGGTGATGGCAAGGGGTTCGAAGAACTCGTGGGAGAAGTTGGCGATCAGATCGAAGCCGAACTGGGCGGACTGTCCGGGCCCGGGCATGCCTGGAACGACCTTCTCGAACGCGTAGCCGCGTACATCGCGCCTGACCGTCCTGCCCAGACTCAGGCGCTCGGCCATGATCCGGTAGCGCTTGTGCCCGTTCTGCTCGATGGGATCGTCGTAGTCCACCTTCAGACCTGCCTTCTCGGCGATCTCCAGGGTGGTCTCGATCCCGCTGGCGATGCCGCCGGTGTCGACGGTGACCATCCGCGGCCCGTAGTCCCCGAGGCTGCCCAGCGTGCAGGGAAAGTGGTCTCCGGCCAGCCACAACGGCAGCCGGTCGCCGTGGCGCACCGGCGGTGGAGTGCTCTCCTTGCGGCGCAGGATCAGGGCGCGACCGGCGTAGTCCATCGTGGTCAGGAAGTGGTAGAAGATCGTCGTTCCGAACGCGCCCGCCGCAGGTGACCCGTCGGGCAGGGGTGGCCGGTCCACGTCGCTCCATTGCACCGGAAGGTTGCGGATCTCGATGTTTCCGATCTTGAACGAGTCCAGGACGCCGACCCAGATCGTGAGCGGCTGGTTGTTGGCGTACCCTCCCGACCAGCTGGCCAGGGCACGCACGCCGGCCTCCTCTGCCACCTCTTGCGACAGGTCGAGCGTCGCGTAGGTGTCCAGCCAGAATCGTTTGGGTGTCCCGCCGTTCACGACGGCCTCGACGCCGGGTACCGGGTCCAGCGTGAAGAACGGCACGCGCGCGCTCCGCGCCCCGTGTATCTGCCAGGGTGTGCCGCTGATGTGGGAGTAGAGCGTGGCCAGGGCCTGGTCGCGGGGGCGGTCGATGCTCTTGAGCAGAGGTATCGCGTGGGCGAGCCGGTCCTGCCGCACGAAGCACTCGGCCAGCCGCTGCGCCGAGGCGAGGTCGCCGGGCCGCAGCGCGAGGGCCTTGGCCAGGTGCCGCTCCGCGTCGCCGAACCGGTTGGCCAGCAGGGCGATGTAACCGATCTGCGCCCACGCGTGCACGTTGCCCGGATCGCTGCGCAGGAGACGCCGGTAGCCGCGCTCGGCGGCGGCGAACCGGCCCCCCTTGAAGAGCTGATCGGGGTCGTCGACGGCGGCGTGCGCCGCGCTCGGGACGGAATCCAGGAGGGGAAGGATCGCGCCCGCGGCCGCCGCCGACCCCGCTCGTCGCAGGAACGTCCGCCGGTCGACGTCGTGGGACTCCGCTCGTATGGGCATACCGGGCTCCTCGTGTGCTGGTCGAGAGGTCGTCCTCCGCAGTGATCACTGCGGGCATGAGGACAAGCAACACCAGGGGGTGCTTGATTGGCATAAGCGCACGACGACGGACTGGTCGCGGACTCCTGCCGGCCTGCCCCCGAGGAGCTGTACGAGGCCGAGGCCGTCCGGCTGTGCCCAGCGGGGCACTCGACAACCTGTGCCTGCCCTGCCGTCGTGGCTCACCAACCCGCGGTGGGACCGGTTCGCCGCGCTACTGCCCGACCGCCCCGCTGGGCTGCCACCGGCGACCGGTCGCCGGAAGCGACGCTCGCGGAGCTCGGCCTCGGCCGTCCGGGCGCGCCTGGGGGAGGGGTCGTGGCCAGCAGCGGGGCGGCCGTCCGCTTGATGTCCACGGCGACGGTGAGCCCGGGTTCGCGCCGCCGGGAGGCCGAGAGCCCACGGGGCGTTGACTTTGTCGCAAGGTATGACGCACCATGTTGCTACAAAGTTTGCGACAAAGGAGGCGCTATGACCCGTGAACCGTCACCGGACACCGATCTGCGCATGGCGGGCGAGTGGCTGGCCCACCACGACCTGGCCGACACCCGCCCGACCCCGCTGCTCGCCAGCCGGCTGGCGGTCCGTAGACGCGCCCGCCTGGCCACTTACGTCATCCTGGCCGCGCTGATCATCGTGAGCGCTCTCGTCGCCACTTCCGCTCTCGGCGGCCTCCAGCCGTATCGCCCGCTGCCGCTGCTGGCCCTGGCCGCGTCGGTGGCCGGGCTACTGCTGGCACAGTCCCTGCTCGACCGGTGGGTGCGACGCGTCGACCAGCGGGCGGGCGCGACGCTGTCGCGCAGGGCCGCCCATCCGATCCAGCCCGGCTGGCGGACCTTGCTCGGCCGGCCGTTCGCCGTTTTCGCGGTCGCCACGTTCGCCGGCGCGATGGCGCTGGCCGCAAGCGCCCTGGCCGTTCCCGAGCCCACCGTGCGGCAGATGGCCGTCGTCGTGCTGATCGGCCTGCTCGGCGCGACGGCCATCACCGCCATGCAGCTGCGCCACCTGCTCAGGTTCCCGGTCGTGGCGGAGGACGCGGAGTCGCTGACCGCCGACGTCATCATGCGCGTCGAGGACGCCCGCGAGCTCACCACGCCGAGCGTGCAGTGGACGCTGCCGGTGGTGCTGTTCGGCACCGCGCCCGGCTGGTGGGGCGCCGCCGCGTTCGCCTACCTGATCCTGAGCCTGGCCGCGTGCATCGCGCTCCATGCCAGGACGCCGTCGTGCGCGACGGTGGCCCAGCGGGCCATGAGCGTCCGATGATCATCATCGACGCGGCCTCGCCGGTACCGCCGTTCGAGCAACTGCGGGCCCAGCTCGCCCGGCAGATCCAGGACCGCACGCTGGCCGTGGGCGCCCGGCTGCCGACCATCCGCCACCTGGCGGCCGACCTCGGCCTGGCCGTCAACACGGTCGGCCGGGCCTACCGAGAGCTGGAGGAGGCGGGGCTGATCGAGACGCGCGGGCGGGCGGGCTCGTTCGTGTCGTCCGCCGGCGAGGAGGGCAGGGAGCGGGCCCGCCGGGCCGCAGCCGACTACGCGGCCGTGATCGCCAGCGTCGGCATCGACGCGGGCGAGGCGATCCGCATCGTGCAGGCGGCTCTGACGTCCGGCGCGGCGGCACCGGCCTCGTCATGATCGCGACCCGGCCGCGTGGACACGTCACCGGGCGCACGACGCCGGCCGATCAGGCGGCGTCCGAGCCGCCGCATCGGCTGCTCCAGGCATCGGTGCGCCGGCCGGCTCCCTCGACAGCAGCACGACACGGTTTCACCAGGTGATCGCGTGCAGGCCGAGACCGAGGGAGCCGAGCTGGTTCTCCGTCCCGCGTTCGTCACCGGCGACGGGCCAGGTTGTGGCGGGACTCGCCGATGGTGAGCCGGGCGCCTGTCTTCCCCTCAGGGGGAGCGTGGCGAGCCGACCTCAGACCCGGGTCATGGTCGATGTGTACCCGCCTCCGCCGGGGTAGACCCATTCGCCGGTGACCGTGGTGCCGTCGGCGCTGAACGTGCCCTCGTAGTAGGCCGGGCTGCCCTTCGCGCCGCCCCAGATGGTCAGCTTGTCGCCGGTCAGCTCGTAGGCGTAGTCGAGGGTGTTGCCGGTCGAGTCGTAGAAGCGCGACACCACGTCCGCGCCGACCGGCTCGCCGAAGGGGTGCAGGTGCCCGATCACCTCCAGGCCGGTGACCTGCTGGCCGAATTGGGTGAGCTCGACATGCTGGAGCAGGAAGAAGCGGCCGGGCATCCACTCGTACCGCACCGTTCCCTCTGCGCCGCCGGTGACCGCCCAGGTGCCGACCAGGCGGTCCAGGGCCTTCATCTCGGCGCTCGGCTGGTTGGTGGCAGACATCGTGTCCATCTCGTCCTCCTTGGTGAGTGCTTGCCGGTACCTCGGAGGCGATCCCCCGCCCTCGACATCTTTGAGATGTGACTTAGATCACATCGCGCTCATGTTGAGATCCCGGTTCCGGCCACGAGGTAGCGACAGGAACCCGTCGAAGGGGTCCTGCCAAGCAACCATCGAGGAGGAAGTCATGGCCACCGCTGCCACCCCCGCCGTCCACACCACTCCCGCCGTCCCCGCTACGTCCGGCCGCCTGTTGCTCGCCGGCGCCCTCGCCGGGCCGGCCTTCTTCGCTTCGGCCATCGCTCAGGTGCTCACCCGTGAGGGCTTCGACATCACTCGGCACCCGATCAGCCAGCTCGCCACCGGCGACCTCGGCTGGATCCAGATCGCGACGTTCGTGCTCGCGGGTCTCGGCGGCTTGGCGCTGGCCGCGGGCGTCGGGCGCACCATCACCGAGGGGGTCGGAAGGCGGGCGCTGCCGATTTTCGTCGGGATCTTCGGCGCCGGGCTGGTCTGCGCAGGCCTGTTCACCATGGATCCGGAGAACGGCTTCCCCGCCGGCACCCCTGACGGACCGGCTGCCCAGATGTCCTGGCACGGCGTGGCGCACTCGGTCGCGGCCGCCGTCTCCTTCGCCGCGCTGGCCGTCGCCGCCATCGTGCTGACCGTCCGGTACGCTCGCCGCCGGGCCGTGCTGCCTGCCGTGTCGAGCGGCGCCGCCGCGCTCGTCCTGCTGCTGCCCATGTCGCCGGATCACATGAGCATCCAGGTCGCCGTCAACGGCCTGGTCGCCTTCACCTGGACGACCGTCCTCGCGCTGTCCCTGCGCCGCTCCGCCTGACCACGCGTACGCTCGTCTGAGCACGACCAGGAAGAGGATTCACGTGAAGTACCTGTTGCTCAGCTACACCCCGGCCGCTGCCTGGGACGCCGCGACCGCCGACACCCCATCCGAGGAGGCACTGGCCGCGTTCGCCGCGTACCAGAAGTTCGAGCAGGAGCTGATCGCCACCGGCGAGTTCGTCAGCAGCGAGGGCCTCGGCCACCCGGTGGTCAGCACCACCGTCCGCAGGACCCCGAACGGCGTGGTGGCGACCGACGGGCCGTTCGCCGAGCTCAAGGAGGTCCTGGCCAGCTTCGCCGTGATCGACGTGGCCAGCAGGGAACGCGCCGTCGAAATCGTCTCGCGGATCGTCGAGGTGCTGGGCGAGCCGATGGAGATCCGCCCGATCATGGGCGACGACTTCGCGGCATGACCGGCCGCACCGGGGACGTGGAGCACCTGCTGCGCACGGAGGCGCCGCAGGTGCTCGGTGCGCTGGTGCGGCGCTTCGGCCACTTCGACGTCGCGGAGGACGCGGTGCAGGAGGCGCTGCTCGCCGCGAGCCGGACGTGGGCGGCCGACGGCGTGCCGGACAACCCGCGCAGCTGGCTGATCCGCATCGGCTACCGGCGGATGGTCGACCTGCTCCGCTCCGAGCAGGCCAGGCGCCGGCGCGAGCAGGAGGCCGGGATGGCCGAGCTGGCCATGCACGAACCGGCCCGCCAGGCGGATCCGCCACAGGAGACCGACGACAGCCTCGCCCTGCTGCTGCTCTGCTGTCACCCCGCGTTGAGCGCCACCTCCCAGGTGGCGCTCACGCTGCGGGCGGTGGGCGGCCTGACCACAGCCGAGATCGCGCATGCCTACGGGATGACCGAACCCACCATGGGCACGCGGATCAGCCGCGCCAAGCAGCAACTGGCCCGCGCAGGTGCCCGCTTCACCCCGCCGACCGGCGCCGACCGGGGCGACAGAGTGACCGCTGTGATGCAGGTGCTCTACCTGATCTTCAACGAGGGCTACACGGCGTCCGCCGGCGACGAACTCGCCCGCGTCGACCTCACCGGCGAGGCGATCCGGCTGACCCGCATGCTCCGCGACTCCCTGCCGGACGACCCCGAGGTGGCCGGCCTGCTCGCGCTGATGCTGCTCACCGACTCACGGCGCGCCGCCCGCACCGGCGGCGACGACGAGCTGGTGCCGCTGGACGAGCAGGACCGGACGCAGTGGGATCCCGACCTGATCCGCGAGGGCACCGAGCTGATCGACAGCGTCTGGAGCAGGCGCGAGGTGGGCCCGTACCAGCTGCAGGCCGCGATCGCGGCCGTGCACGCCACAGCCGCGACGCCGGAGCAGACGGACTGGCCGCAGATCGCGGCGCTGTACCTCTGGCTGGAACGGCTCAGCCCGACCGCGCCGGTGCGGCTGAGCCGGGTGGTGGCGGTGGCCCAGGCGTACGGGCCGGCCCGAGGACTGGCGCTGCTCGACGACCTCAACCGTCGCTACCGGCTGGATCAGGAACCGCTGACCCGGCAACGGGAACGCGCGGTGCGCGCCCACCTGCTCCACATGACCGGTGACGCGGCCGGCGCGGCGCGGCTGTACCGCGAGGCAGCCGCCCTGACCGGCAACCAGGTCGAGCAGCGATATCTGCTCGACCGGGCCGACCGCCTCGGCTGATCTCGGCCGGACGCGACGCTTCAGGGCAGGATCTCGACGTACCCGTCGGTTCCGTGTACGCGGATCCGCTGCCCGTTCCGGATCAGCCGGGTGGCGTCCACCACACCGACGACGGCCGGCAGACCGTACTCCCGTGCGATCACGGCCCCGTGCGTCATCAATCCTCCGACCTCCGTGACCAGGCCTGAGACGGCGAGGAACAGGGGCGTCCAGCTGGGATCCGTATGGGCGGTGACCAGGATGTCGCCGGCTTCGAGCTCGGCCTCCGCCATGTCCAGGATGACGCGGGCCCTGCCTTCGATGGTTCCGGCGGAGACCGGTAGGCCGATCAGGGCACCGGCCGGCACGTCGTCGCGTCGGTACGCCCCGGTGATGGCCTCGCCGTCCGAGGTGAGCACCCGGGGCGGCGTGAGCGCGTGGTACGACCGGTGCGCGTCCTTGCGCTGCCCGATGAGCCGGTCATCCACCTGGTTGGTGCGCACGACGTCGTGGAGCTCCTGGAATGTGAGGTAGAAGATGTCCTCCTTCTCAGGGAGTACGTCGGCCCGCACGAGACGCTCGGCCTCCTCCAGCAAGGCCTGCTTGTAGACGAGGAGGCGGCTGACGATGCCGTACTTCGGGTACTCCCGGTAGCCGATGAAAGTCCGGACCCGGTCGATCATCCGCTTGGCCTCGTCGGCTTTCCGCTCCCCGTCCGGCAGGGCCCGCAGGCGTGACAGCACGTCCCTTTCCTTCTTCTCCGCCTCCTGCCGCCCTTGCTCGAAGCGCCGCTCGGCGGCGCCCGGCTCGAAGAGCTTGACGTTGTCGAGGATCACGGGCACGAGCGTGGTGGGGCGCTCGCGCCAGCGGGGCCTCGTGATGTCGATTTCGCCGACGCAGCGCATGCCATACCGGTCGAGGTACGCCTCGATGGCGTCGCGCGCTTCAGACCCGCCCGCGAACTTCGGCAACTCGTCCAGGAAGCCCTCGTCCTCGACACCCTGCAGGAACGCCACCACCTCCGGATGCGGCCGGATCACGTCCGCGACGTCGAGCAGCGCCAGTCCCATCTCCGACGTGACGTTGTCCGGGGCGGACAGCGTGAGCGTGTCGGCCGCGTTCTTCTCGCCCAGCCACTCGTACAGCTTGTCGTTGAGCCACCACGTGGCCTCCATCCCCGCCATGATCGCCTGAGCGTTCAGCGGATCTGTGAGGACTCGCTTCTGCTCCTCGAAGGCCTCCAGCAGGAAGTCGAGCAGCGCCGGTCCGGTCTTCGTCCGGATGTCGCGCCGCAGGGCGGCGATGGACGCCTGGCTGCGCTCGATCAGCTCGCTGACGATGGCCGGATCCGTCTCGATCGGGGCGGGCGCGCCGCCGGTCGGCGGCCCGACCGGCCCTCCGTCCGGGAGCGACGGGACGAAGTCACCGCGGTCGAGGACGGTCTCCAGCGCGTCCCTGATCAGCGGATCGGACCTCCCCATCATCTCCAGGAGGCCGGCGCGGCTCGCGGGCGACGCCAGCCGCCGGGTGACGTCGACGAACAGCCGCCCGCCTGCCTCGTGCATCGGCGCCAGGGCCGTCAGCTGCCACACGGAGAGCCCCAAGGGCTTCATGGGGTCGGTCATCATCTGCCCATGGCCGACGGAGACGTAGACGTGATTGTCCTGGTCGCCGGTCTCGGGGATGGGGAACAGCGTGGTGATCGGCCGACTCTGAACGATCTGGAAGCCATCATCGACCAGGCACCATTCGATGTCCTGCGGGCGGCCGAAGTGCGCTTCGATCCGCCGCCCGAGCTGCACGAGCCGCACGACCTGCGCATCCGTCAGCGCCGCCTGCTCCTGGCGCTGCGGGTCGATCACCACTTCCTGCGTCCCGCCGCCCGGCAGCGGGTGGATGGCACGCCGCTTGGCGGCGACCGTCTTGGCGACGACCTCGCCGTCGCGCACCTTGAACACGTCAGGGTTGACCAGCCCGGAGACCAGGGCTTCGCCGAGGCCGGAGCCGGCGTCCACGGTGGCGACCTTCCGATCGCCCGTGACGGGGTCGGCCGTGAACAGGATGCCGGCCGCCTGCGCGAAGACCATCTGCTGCACGACCACGGCCATGCCGACCGTACGGTGGTCGATCCCGTTGCGCCGGCGATAGGTCACCGCCCGCTCGGTGAACAGCGACGCCCAGCACCGGCTGACGTGCTGGAGGATCGCCGCCGGGCCCACGACGTTCAGGTAAGTGTCCTGCTGGCCCGCGAAAGAGGCCGTCGGCAAGTCCTCCGCCGTCGCGCTGGACCGCACGGCGTAGGCGGCCTGCTCGCCGAGCTGGGCGAGCCCGCGGGTGATCTCCGCCGCGAGACCCCCAGGGATCGCGATCCCTTCAATGGTGCGGCGGACCTCCGCGCTGAGCGTGCGGATCGCCTCCCGGTCATCCGGGTTCAGGTGCGCCAGCTGGTCGAGCAGATCGGCCATCGACGGCGCTTGCGCCACGATGCGCCGGTAGGCGTCCGTCGTCACGCAGAAGCCGGCCGGCACGCGGATCCCTTCGATTCGCGACAGCGCGCCGAGATGCGCGCCCTTGCCGCCCACGACCGCGACCTGCGTCTCGTCAACCTCCTGCAGACCCATCACGTACTGCTCAATCATGCGATACCTCCGCGGCAGCCGTGCTGCGCCGCACCGCACCGGCCGATCGGATCACCGGTGCCTCGCGCTCTGTCGAACCCCCTTGTTGAGCACGTCGCCATCTCCGTTGCCTTCCCTGTGCCCAGTCGGCCTTCCGCTCCGCCAGGTCAGGCGGCGCGCACACCCGCGCCTCCGCCCCGAGCGCCCGCAACCGCACCGCCAGTCCCACCACCGGTTCGACGTCACCGCGTCCCATGTCGAGCCCTCTTTTCCGCAGGGTGTGGCCTCGGCCGACGATTCTGCGGCACGACCCGGGTCTTGCCGCAAGCCCCCCGGTGCGCTATACGTTAGGAGTGGCAAGGAGAGGGATCTCCACCTGCGCAGGCGTGGTATCCGAGCGGTCATTCCGGCGGCCTCCAGCCCACCTGACATCCGGACGCCGAACAGCCCTCTAATCTCCTGGGATCAGGAGTTCAGGAGGCGCAGCAGCGTAGTGCGGATGTGAGGCCACTCGTCGCCTGCCGCGAGATAGACCGAACCCAGCGGATCGAGGACGTCGTCCCGGAACCGGCTGAACGCTCTGGCCAGAGCCATCGCCGCCTGCCAGCGACGCAAGCGAGGGTCGTCATGTGGAGCCACCTCGAACCGGCGCGCCTCGAACTCTTCCTGCAACTGGTTGGTGAGCGAGCCGGGACCTTCTAGTCCCGGCGGCTGGGCTGCGGCCTGGCCGGACGCCAGCAGGTCGAGGGCGGGCCGGACGCCGGGTGAGTCCAAGAGGTCATGGCGAGCGAGCACATCGGTTATGGCCTGGCGGACCGCACGCGCTCCCGCCTCATGAGCGACGGCGTGGGCGGGATACGTGAGATGACCGTCACGGATGGAGGTAGTCACCTGCTCGAGGACCGCAAGGTCCTGGTCGAGGGCGCGCGGCTGGAGCCCGGAGCGCCACTCGGGCGAGTGGATGGGCACGCTCGTGAGCAGCCGGCCATAGACGGCGTAAGACAGGTCACCGGGAGTGGTGACGCCCCAGGAGACGCTGCACACCCGGGCGCCCACGCTGAGGCGGAGCAGAACCTCCGGCAGAGAGGTCTGGTAGCCGTTGGGTTCGAGGACGACGTAGGAGGATCCAGACCGGCCGATGAACATGCCGCCGTCGAGCACGCCCTTCAGGTCCACGGGGCGTGCTGGCTCCAGGTCGGACTCCCGCAACCCCATGCGCTCCAGGAGTTCGGCGAGGGTGGGAGTGGCGGTGACGGGCTGGATGACAGTCCAGACACCGCGTGACGGGAGCCGGCTCACCTGGCAGCTCTCAGCGCGTGACGGCGGCGGGCCGCTGCGCGCTGTCCGCATGCCGCTGGTGGCGCCCAAGGCCCGGGAACGGGTGCTGCCCCTGGCCGCGGCCGGCGACGCCCTGATTGCTGACAGGAACTGCATATGGCATGGGTCACAGAGCGGTTGGAGCGCCGCACAACGATGCCCGCGACGCCGAGGCGGCGCAGCCGTCTCAAAATCAAATCTCACATTCTTTAGATTTTGAGATGGCGATAGACGGTGGCCCTGGAGACGTCGAAACGGGCGGCGATCTCCTCGCCGCTGCAGCCCTCGGCGTACAGGGCGCGCACCTGTGTGACCTGCTCGTCGGTGAGGATGGCGCGTCGTCCGCCGTTGCGTCCTCGGGGGAGCCCGCGCGCCCGGGGCGCGACCGGGGCGCCCAGCAGTGCCCGCGCCCCGTCCAGGATCGTGCTACGCAACTGATCGGCCGGTGCGTCGCGGAACAGCACCACCGGATCGGCCAGCCCGGCGACCACCTGACAGGCTCGCACCCGCTGCTCGAGCCCACAGCCTGGACCAGCCACCAGCTCGTTGGCCAGGGCGATCGCCGTGCGGAAGCGGTCGGCGATCGGCGCCTGCACCAGCAGCGTCATGTCCTTGACCAGCATGGTGAGTGTCTGGCGGTGGCGCAGGTGCACATCGACGTAGCCTTCGATCGCCCGCCACCGCACCTCCTCGGCACTGTCGCAGGACTCGGCCTCGGCCAGCACCGCCTCCAATTCGTCCAGCAGCGGAATCGTGAGCCGGCGGAGGATCTCCTCCTTGGAATCGAAGTGGTAGTAGAGCGCGGCCTTGCTGATGCCCACCTCGTCGGCGATGGCCTGCATCGAGGTGGCGCGGTAGCCGCGGGCGGCGAACAGGGCGCGCGCCGCCTCCAAGATTCGCTCGGATGTCATTCGATCTCACTTACCTGAGGTCAGTGTATTCGCTAGAGTGCTTACCGGCAGTCAGTCTATTGCTGCGGGGATGATCTGTATGCGAACCAAGGTGTCCTTCACCGCCGCCGGCGTCCGGTGCGCCGGCTACCTCTACCTGCCCACCGGTTCCGGGCCGGTGCCGTGTGTGGTGCTCTGCCACGGTTTCAGCGGGACCATGGACCGGCTCTTCGACTACGCCGAACGCTTCGCCGCCGAAGGCTTCGCGTCACTGGTGTTCGACTACCGCAGCTTCGGCGAGAGTGATGGCGAGCCCCGCCAGGTCCCCGACATCGACGGCCAGCTCGTCGATGTCCGCGCCGCCGTCGCCTTCGCCCGCGCGCACGAGCGGATCGACCCCGGCAAGGTGCTGCTGTGGGGCAACTCGCTGGGCGGCGCGCACGTCATCACCGTGGCCGCGAGCGATCCCCGGATCGCCGCCGTGGTGGCGCAGATCCCTTTCAACGGATTCCCGAAGAAGGTCGAGGGACGCTCGACGGGTGAGACGCTACGGCTGCTGGGCGCCATCGTCTGGGACGCGATCCGGGGCAAGGTGGGGCTCCGTCCGGCCTACATCCCCATGGTGGGACGGCCGGGAGAACTCGCCGTGACCGCCACCCCCGAGGCCGACCAGCACATCCAGACTCTGACCGGTGGAGGAAAGACGCTGTGGCGCAACAGCGTCGCGCCCAGAGGCCTGCTGCAGATGATGCGCTACCGGCCCGCAGAGGCCGCCGCGCGGCTGACCTGCCCGCTGCTGGTCTGCGTCGCCGCCGAGGACCGCGAAACACCCCTGGAGAACAGCCGGGTGCTGGCCGATCGTGCGCCGCAAGGCGAGCTGCGTGTCTACCCCGGCAGCCACTTCACCTTCTACACCGACCTCAGCTTCCGGGACCGCGTGGTCACCGACCAGGTCGACTTCTATCGCCGGACATTTGTGACAAGGTGAGCGTTCACCAGGGGTGACTTCGCGCACCTCCACTTTTGGGAGAACCATGCTGCACGGACGTCAGGCGGAGCAATCCGTCATTGCCGAGTTGGTGGAAGGCCGGTGCGGTGCACTGGTCGTGCGCGGTGAGGCGGGCATTGGCAAGTCGGCCCTTCTGGAGTGTTCTGCGGCTGGGGCACGGGCGCAGGTGTTACGGGTGTCCGGTGTCGAGTCCGAGGCCGACCTGCCCTTCGCCGCGCTGCATCTACTGCTGCGTCCCGTCCTCGAGCACGTCGAGGCGTTGCCGCGCCAACAGGCGGAGGCGTTGCGCGGTGCGCTCGGCCTCGGCGGTGCCACCCGGGGCGACCGTTTCCTGGTCGGGCTCGCGACGCTCAACCTGTTGGTGGAGCTGTCGGCCGCGGGCCCGGTGCTCTGCCTGGTCGACGACGCGCAGTGGTTGGACGGCGAGTCGGCCGATGCGCTGCTGTTCGCTGCACGCCGTCTGCATGCCGAGCCCGTCGCCGTCCTGTTCGCCGCGCGGGACGGCGATGTGCGGGACGGCGACTTCCCCGCCAGAGGGCTGCCCGAGTTGCGCCTGCGGGAGCTGGATGCCGAGGCGGCTGGCAACCTCCTCGCCGAGCAGGCGGCGGATCTGCCGCCTACCGTGCGCGACCAGGTGATGGCCGAGGCCGGGGGCAACCCGCTGGCACTGATCGAGCTGCCCCGGATGCTCACCCCTGAGCAGCGTAAGGGCGCCATGGCTCCGCTGACCTTCTTCGCCGGTACGGCGCAGCCGGTGACGGACCGGGTGCTGACGGGGTTCCGCGTCCGCATCTCGACGTTTCCCGCCGCCACCCGCTCCTGCCTGTTGGTGGCGGCGTTGGACCACCACGGCGGGTTGGAGGTGCTGGCGCGCGCGGTCAGCCGGCTCGGGGCCTCGCTGGTCGACTTCGCTGAAGCCGAGCGCGCGGGTCTGGTCCGGGTGGGGCCCGACGGCGTTGCCTTCCATCATCCGCTGGTGCGTACCGCGGTGCTGCTGGCCTGCGACATCGGCGACCGGATGGCCGCCCACCAGGCGCTGGCCGAGACCGCCGACGACGACCGGCGCGCCTGGCACCGGGCCGCCCTCACTCTGCAGCCCGACGAGGAAGTGGCCGGGGAACTGGAGAACCTGGCGCTGCTCGCGCTGCGCCGCGGCGGGCAGACGGCGGTCTCGGCGGCTTACGCCCGCGCGGCGGAGCTGTCACCCGACCCCGGCCGGGCCGTGCGCCGGTGGACCGCCGCAGCCCAAGCCGCGATCGAGGCGGGCCTATGGCAGCGCGCGGGCGAGCTGGTGACCAGGGCGCGACAGCGGGCCGAGACGGTCACGCTGACGGGGTCTGCCCAGGCTGAACTCGCCTACGTGCGCGCCAAGCTGGAGGTCGAGGCGGGCCGGCCGCTGGATGGAGTACGGCTGCTGCACGACGGGGCCGAGGCGACCGACGACCTGCCCAGCAAGTTGTCGCTGCTGGCCATGGCGGGCTACTACACCTGGGCCAGTGCCACCCACCCCGACCAGCTCGCCCTGGCCCGTCGTACCGAGGAACTGTGCCCGGACGGCGAGGGGCAGGTGGAGGCGGTGCGCACCGTCAACCACTCCTTCCGCCGGGTCCTGGAGGGCGACGCCACCCCCACGCTGCTGTCCGGTAGGCCAGGACGGGACGACCACATCCCCTACGAGCTGCGCTGCCTTCAGGTCTTCCAGGGGATCGTCGGCAAGGACATCGCCGGCATGCTCGACGCCCCCACCGCGCTCGTCGAGGAATGCCGGGTGGAGGGACGGCTGGGGCGCTTGCCCCAGGCCATGGTGATCCTGGCCATCGCCGAGGTGCTCGGCGGCCGGCATCCCTCCGCGCGGGCCACGGTGACCACGGGTCTGGCCCTGGCCTCCGATGTGGGCCAGCCGATGTGGCGCGGCTACCTGGCGGGCATCCACGCCTGGCTGTCGGCAGTCGCCGGGGCGCAGGAGGAGTGTGAGGCGATGGCCGAGCAGGCGATCCGTGACGCCGACCACCGTAGGTGGATGCCCGGAGCCGGTTGGGGGGAGTGTGCCCGTGCGATTCTGGACCTCGGGCTGGGCCGCTACGAAGCGATGCTTGACCGGGTGGACCGGGCGATGAGCGGTCCCACGAGCCATGCCTTCCTGTGGCGGTATTCCTGGCCCGACTACATCGAGGCCGCTGTCCGGGTGGGGAAGCCACGGCGCGCCCAGGACCTGCTCCACAGCTTGGCCGCCTCCGCAGAGGCAGCGGGCAGGACCGCACCGCTCGCCCTCCTCCAGCGGGCACGTGCGCTGCTGAGCCCCGACAGCGCGGCCGGGGCGCTGTACGAACGGGCGCTGGCCCTGCACGCCCAGGACCGGCAGCCGTTCGACGAGGCACGCACCCGCCTGGTTTACGGCGAGTGGCTGCGCCGCAACAGGCGGCGAGCTGAGGCGCGCACTCAGCTCCAGGCCGCCATGGAGGCCTTCGACCAACTGGGCGCCACTCCTTGGGCTGCTCGCGCCGCCACCGAGATGCGCGCGACCGGGCTCAGCCTGCCGGACCGCTCGCAGGCCGCAGATCCGCTGGCCGTGCTGACCTCGCAGGAGCTGCAAGTGGTACGGCTGGCTGCCACTGGCGCGTCCAACCGCGAGATCGGCGCGCGGCTGTTCCTGAGTCCCCGCACCGTCGCCTCCCACCTGTACAAGGCCTTCCCCAAGCTGGGAGTCGCCTCTCGCGCCGAGCTGGCCAGACTGGAGCTGGCATAGGTCAGACCCGACGGTAGATGATCGGCTGGGCGGCGACGCCGTTGGCCTTGAAGTTGGCCAGCACAAAAGTGCGGAACGTCGGCCGGAAGATCAGGCTGGGCAGAAAGGTGCGCCAGGTGGGCCAGCTGGCGTGGTTGACCAGCCCGTAGTCGGCGGGCTCGCCCTCCACCGGCCGCATCAGCGCGGAGTTGGGCAGCGCGGTCTTGGCCTGGAACCACCCGGCGGTGTACTCCCACACCTTCAGCAGGGTCTCGCGGTCGTCGGCGTGGAAGTAGTTGAACAGGTAGCAGTGGTCCTGGCTGTGGTCCACATCGCCGAGCCGTCCGGCGTTGTCGGCCACGATCTGGTGGGTACGGCGGGAGGCCGCGCGGAGCGTCTCGGCGAGTTCCTGGTAGGCGGCGCTCTCGCGAAGCTCCAGAGCGGCCTCCACGGACGCGGTGCGGATCAGCACGACGACGTCGAAGCGTGCCGGCCGGATACCCCGGGCGGCCAGCACCTCCCCGCCCTCGCCGGGTGGGCGCAGGACCGCGCGGAACACGTTCGCCTCGCGCGCCTCGATCCCCGCGACCAGCGCCTTGAGCCGGGCGGCTAGTCGTGTGGGAGCAGACGCGAAGGGGCCACGCCAGGAGCCGACCTCGCCGGCCAGCATGACGAAGCCGTCACCGGTTGCGGGCAGCGCCTGGGCCTTGACGGCCAGATGGTCATTGATCAGTTTCATGGCGCCGACGCTAGCCAGAGGCCCTCGGGGGTCGCCTCCGTCATCTGACTGATGTTCACCGGCCGACTACCGTGCGGATGATGATGGTCTCCTGTTCCTGAGCCTCGGCGACGGTGATGGAACACCTCCTTTGCGGCGACGAAGCGGCCTGACCGGCCTGGACGGTGCCGACCGGCGGCAGAGCGTGGCCCATGCCGGGCATGGCCGCAGCCAGCGTGACCGTTTCGGCCTTGCCCGAGGTCACCCGCACCTCGACTGGATCGGCCGGCAGCACGGTGACGGTGTAGTTCGTACCCGCCGCCTGCACGCTCTCAGGGCCGCCGCCGAGCCAGCGCGAAACGACGGCGAACAGCA
Organism: Nonomuraea recticatena; assembly: GCF_039533245.1. Classification (NCBI taxonomy): domain Bacteria; kingdom Bacillati; phylum Actinomycetota; class Actinomycetes; order Streptosporangiales; family Streptosporangiaceae; genus Nonomuraea; species Nonomuraea recticatena. Next base: position 41,165 of record NZ_BAAATE010000021.1, read on the forward strand.
CCCCCGCCACAAGCAGGCAGACACCCGCATACTTCATCGATCTACCTCCATGGTGAAGGGCCTGGTCATGAGACGGCCTCCGGCGGCGTACTGGGCCCAGGCCAGGTAGCGGCCCTGCTCGGGAAATGTGAGCGTGAAGCGCAGTGCGGAGGTCCCGGCCGCCGTCCCGTGCGCATGCGCCAGGTGTGCGCCGTCCCGGCTCCTGACGATCAGATGGCCAGGCATGCCCAGCCAGGGCTGGACCGGCGCCTGCGTGTCGACCTCGATGGTCACCGGGCTTCCGGCGACGAGGACGGCCGGCGTCAGACGGGGCGTGACGGGCTGCTGGACGTAGGCGTCCGGCCGCGCCGTACCGGAGACCTCGAAGGCTCCGGTAAGCAGCTGCCCGCCCGACTCCTGCCGCTCGATCTCGGCGTAGGCCAGGTAGCGACCCGGACGCGGCAGGCTCAGCCGTACGGCCAGCACGCCCGGCGCGGTCCGCAACGGGTGCACGTGCCGGAAGACAGCCCGGCCACCAGGAAGGCGCCGTCCATCACCATCGTCCAGGGAGCGCTCTCGGGAACCACGACCCGGAACGGGATCACCGAGACCTCAGCACCGGCACGGACGCACAGCTCGTGCGGGCCGGCATGCTCGGCCCGCAACGCTGCAGGCTCCCGACCGGCGCTCACCGAACCGGTCGACCTGCTGCCGTCGGTCAGCGAGCGCAACTCCAGCTCCAGGCTCACAGGCTGCGGCGCATGCGCGCTCACCCGCAGCGGCCCCGGCACCTGCGAGGCCCCGGCGATGACGAGCGTGACCTCCCTCGCGCCGAAGGTCTGCGTCACCCGCAGATCTACTCCAGGCTCGACGACATGCGCCCGGGCCGTAGCGACCGGCCACAGCACAAGCAGGAACGCGGCAACAAGGACACCGAGCATGCAGCCCTTGATCGACTTCATGACGGAGACGTTAGGACGCCGTCCTTGCCCATCGCCTCCGTCAGGTGACTGACGTGCCCCGAGCACACGTCAGTCACCTGACGGAAGCGATGGGCAGCGCAATCTTCTTAGAGTTCCGGCCATGACCAAGCGACCTGAACCCTATTCGGCGACCGTTATGGCAATCCTGGCCGCCGCCTTCTGCACCTGGGCCCTGCTCACCCTCCCCATCCAGGGTGCCGTCATCCTCGTGGTGGCCAGCGTGCTGGGCTGGAGCGGCTGGATCGCCTTCAGCTACACCCGCCCCGTGAAGTCCAGGAAGGTGATCGCCGTCTACCTGTGCGCGGTGGGCTTCCAGCTCATCCACATGGCCGAGGAGTACACCGGCGGCTTCCCGCACGAGATCGTCGAGCTGTTCGACTCACCGCGTGACTGGCCGGAGAAGGAGTTTCTGCTCGTCTTCGTCTTCGGTTTCGGCGCTCTCTATTTCTTCGCCGGCGCCGGCGCGCTCTACCGGATCCGCGTGGCCAACTTCTTCCTGTGGTGGTACGCCCTGGGCGCCGGCCTGCTCAACGGCATCGCCCACTTCGTCTTCCCGATCCTCAAGGGCGGCTACTTCCCCGGCCTGTACACCGCCGGCGGCCACTTCATCATGAGCGGGCTGCTGATCTACTTACTCATCAAAGAGAACCGCCTGCTCAAGGCGGAGGAGCAGCAGCAGGTTCAGTCGCTGGTCAGGTAGCGCTGGATGGTCGACGCGAGCCACTCGATCACCTCCTCATCCGCCGCCAGGTCGACCGCGGGAGGAATCTCAAAATGTGGCGACACAGCGTCATCCCGGCATCTGGGAGGCCACGAGTGCCACCCTGGGCATCGCCCACTGCCCTGCAAAGGCGCCGATCGTCAGCGCTTGCGCGCCGAGGACCTCGCGCAGCCGCACGGCCCGCGACCTCATTTGTCGCCCCTGGACGTTTGATGGGCTTTTCGATGATTTCGACCCGACTGGAGGAGACATGGAACCAATCGTCGTGCAGCCGGTAGGAACGGTCGTCGGTGGACGCGTTGAGGCGTTTGACGACGACTGGAATGTCGAGAATGCGCTGATCCGTCTCGACGGAACGCGTTTCGAGCCGGAGGCGCTCGCCGGGCTGGACGCCTTCTCGCACCTGGAGGTGGTGTTTCAGTTCCACCTCGTGGACCCATCCTCGATCAACACCTCCGCCCGTCACCCCCGGGGCAACCCGGACTGGCCTAAGGTCGGCATCTTCGCTCAGCGGGGCAAGAACCGGCCGAACCTGCTGGGCGTCTCGCGCTGCCGGGTGGTTGCCGTGGACGGCCTGGACCTCCATGTCCGCGGCCTGGACGCCATCGACGGCAGCCCGGTCCTGGACATCAAGCCCTACATGGCCGAGTTCGGCCCGCAGGGCGAGACGGTGCAGCCGGAGTGGGCCACCGAGCTGATGCGCACCTACTACTGAAAGGAAGAAACCTCTCATGTCGAAGACCGTCCTGGTGACCGGCGCCTCCACCGGAATCGGGCGTGCCACCGCGCTGCTGCTGGCCCGCGAGGGCTTCACCGTCTACGCGGGGGTGCGCAAGGAGTCAGACGGCCAAGCACTCGGCCCCACTGTCACACCCATCATTCTCGACGTCACCGACGCCGGCCAGACCGCGGAGGCCGCCGAGCGCCTGGGCCATCTCGATGCCCTGGTCAACAATGCCGGGATCGGCGTCACCGGACCGCTGGAGTTCGTCCCCTTGGACGCGTTGCGCCGGCAGTACGAGGTCAATGTCTTCGGCCAGGTGGCAGTCACCCAGGCGATGCTGCCGATGTTGCGGGCCTCGCGCGGGCGCGTGGTCACAGTCGGCTCGGTGGGCAGCTGGATCACATTGCCCTTCGGCGGTCCGCTGTGCTCCTCCAAGCACGCCATCCGCTCGCTGAACGACGCGCTGCGCATGGAGGTCAAACCCTGGGGGATCCGCGCGGTACTCATCGAACCCGGCTCCATTCACACAGACGCGGTGGACAAGTTGGAAGACGAGGTCGAACCCCGCCTGGCCTCTCTCGGCCCCGAGGGCAGGCAGCTGTACGGCACTGCCTACCGCACCATGACCACCGCCGGGCTCAAGGAGGAGCGCTCGGGCTCCAGCCCCGACGTGGTCGCCCGCGCGGTGCTGCACGCCCTGACCGCGCGCAAGCCCCGCTCCCGCTATCCGGTCGGCAAGAAGTCCCGGCTGATGAGCACACTCGGCCGCATCGTCCCCCAGTACACCCTCGACCGCCTGCGCCTGCGCGCGCTCGGCCTGTCCTGAACCCCGAACGGAGCACACCGATGCCCCAGCTCGCCGGAGCCGACGCTCTCGTCGCGCTCGACCCCGTTTTCGCCCGGCTCGCCGTCGGTGCGGGCCACAACCTGTGGGGCCTGACCCACCTGACGCTGCGAGAGAAGGCCTTCGTCTGCCTGACCGCCGACCTGTGCCACCCCCACCTGGACCTGCCGTTGGCCATGCACGTGCAGATGGCCCTGGCCAATGGGGTCGAACCCGAGTCGATCCGGGAGCTCTACCGCCACCTGGCCCCCTATGTGGGCTACCCCATCCTCGTCCCGGCCTTCCAGCGTCTGGCTGAGCTCGGCCTCCCGGAAGCATCCGACACCGAGGCGGTCAAGCCGGTGCCGCTGACCGGGCCGCTGGCCCGCGCCGTACGCGACCTCGAGGACGTGGACCCGGGCCTGGCCGCCTTCACCGAGGACCAGCTCGCCCAGCGCTGGGCCCGCACCCACCTCAGTGTCCGCGAGCGGGCCATCGCCTGTCTGGTCGTGGACGTCTTCTACCAGACGTTGGGCGAATCCCTCCGCCTGCACGCCGAACTGGCCAAAGCGGCCGGAGCCACCGAGGAAACACTGCGCGATCTGCTCCGCGGCCTGGCCGAGTTCGGGCTACCCCGAGCCTGGGCCGCCGCCAAGGCCCTCCTTCCTCAGCGGGGTTCCGGGTCGGGGACCGCCACCTGAGGGTTGCAGGAGGCGAAGGCGCCTTCCTGAGAACTCCCCGGGCTGGAGTTGCCGCCCGCCGGTGCGAGTCCGAGACAAGGCACGCAGGCCGCTGGGCGTTACCGTGCAGGGCCTGATCGGCGCATCTACGAGATCGCCGCCGAGGTCACAGGTGGCGCACCGCGGCGGTGCCTGTTCGTGGATGACCGGCCGGAGAACGTGGAGGCGGCCAGGTCGCTCGGCATGACCGGCCTCCACTACCGGACGGTGGCGGATCTCGGCGCGGACCTGGCACGGCGGTGGCGGGTTGCCTGCGAGACCGCCTCGACTCCGCCGCTGATCGTCGCCATGCGCTCAGCACAATGGGCACGGGGTGTGCGTTGGATCACTCGACATGGCTGTCACGGATCGTCGCGCTGGCCCGTCCAGACGCATGGGGGACTCCCCGCGACTGAACCAAAGGATCACCATGACACGCCTGGACAACGCACCTCAGACCACCGATCCTCAGCCGGTGCACAAGCGAGGCTGGCGCCGCTGGCTGGCGGCTGCGCTAGCCCTGCTGGTGGCCGCGCTGCTGTTCGGCGCGTACGGCTGGCAGCCGGCCGAAGACGGTCGCGCTTTCCGCTCGCCGTACCTGGCCCAGGTCGGCTCACGCTACGCCGACACCCCTATCGCGCGCTTCCACTACGTCCAGGCCGGATCCGGCACGCCGGTGATCCTGCTCTCGCCCGGCGGCACCTCGGTCATCGGCTGGAAGGATCAGCTCACCGTGCTGGCTCGCGACCACACCGTGTACGTGGTCGACCTGCCAGGCCAGGGCTACACCCAGCTGAAGGACGCCGACTTCGCCTTCGACCTGGACGCGATGGTTTCTGCCGTCGGCGCGTTCATGGACCACCTCGGTGTACGGCAGGCCGCGCTGGCGGGCAACTCCTGGAGCGGCGGCTGGGCCCTGGCCTTCGCCCAGCGCCACCCTGATCGCGTCACCAAGCTCGCCCTGCTGGACGCCACTGGCCTGGACCTGCCGGGGACCTTGATGTGGGAATCCTTGAAGGTTCCCGTCATCGGAGAGCTGGCCGTCAAGCTGTCCACCGGCAAGTCCACCGTCCGGGGCCTGGCCAAGGGCATGATGGTCAACAAGGGCCGCGTTACCGAGCAGTTGCTTGACGAGTGGTGGGCGCCGATGACCTTCTACGACAACATCCGCGCCACCTACCTGCTGGAACGCCGTCTGGACTGGGCGCAGACCGAACGCGCCCTCCCCATCACCAAGACCCCGGCCCTGGTGCTGTGGGGCAAGCAGGACACCATCCAGCCTGTCGAGCGCGCCCACCGTTTCGCCGAACTGCTCCCGAACGAGCAGCTCGTGGTCTTGGACGGCTGCGGCCACGCCCCCCAGCTGGACTGCCCGGAACCGGTCAACCACCACCTCCAGACCTTCTTCGCCGACTCACAGTGACCCATTACCCACGCGTACATATGGTGAGCTGCTTGCGGAAGCCCCCAACGATGCGGGCCTTCATGCCGACGTGATCAAGGACCCCGGCAGGGGGCGGGGCGGGGGCCCCAGCCGTTGCCGGGGCAAGCCGGCTCGTGGAACAGGTCCGCGGTCCACCGACGTCACCGTCAACAGACCTGGTCGTCTCCCATCCGCCGGCACGGGTAGCACTCAGGAACGCAAAACAGAAAGGGACATTCACGCCATGCCCTCCACCGATTCCCCGATCCCGCGCTTCCACCTGGCCGTACCAGTCGACGACCTGGCCGCGGCGCGCCGCTTCTACGGTGAGGTGCTCGGTCTGGAGCAGGGCCGCAGCGCCGAGACCTGGGTGGACTGGAACCTGCACGGCCACCAGTTCGTCACCCATCTCGCCCCTGGCCGCACCCAGCGCATCCACAACCCGGTCGACGGCCACGACGTCCCCGTACCGCACTTCGGCCTCATCCTGACCATCCCGGAGTTCCACGAACTCGCCGACCGCCTTCGCGACGCGGGCACCGCGTTCGTCATCGAGCCGTACGTACGCTTCGAGGGCGAGGTCGGCGAGCAGTGGACGATGTTCCTGCTCGACCCGGCGGGCAACGCCCTGGAGTTCAAGGCGTTCGCCGACGACTCCCAGGTCTTCGCCACCTGACGACGCGCCGTCTCATGCCGCACTCCCGGGGACGCACCCATGCGCCCCCGGAAAACACCTTGGCCCCACTCGGGTTCGTGCGATGAGCACGAGCTACATCTGGGTCCGCGCGTACGTGTGCAGTGCGTCGCGGACGAACACCGCCCCCGCGGCGTCGTCGTACATGCCGGCGAAGCGAGGGTCGTCGACGTACATGTCGCCCAGGCCTATCACCATCTCGATCGAACGCTCCCGATCGCCCTCGGCCGTGGGAGTACCCGGGATCTGGCTCAGCCACTGAACGTGCCGGGCAGCCAGTGAACGAGCGTGCTCCGATGTCGGGGAAACCCCGGCCTTCGCTGCGGCGACCCATGCGGCGACGAGGTCCTCGGTGTCCTGCTTCCAGGCCAGCTGCTGGTCAAGGGTCTTGCCGTGCCACCAGTCGTTGCTCACCTGGAACGCGCGCTCGCCCCAGCGTGAGATCACCTCGTCCTTGTAGTGGTCGTTGAACCCCGCCAACATCACGTCCATCCGCGGTTCCACCCCCGCCTGCAGGGCCTCGAGCGTGTGGCGCACCGATCGGATCTGCCGTTCGAGGCGGTCCCGTTCCTCTTCCAACGCGGCGATGTGGGCGCGGAGCCCTTCGTGGGTGTCCACCTCGTCGGCCAGGACCTTGGCGATGGCCGGCAAGCCCATGCCGAGCCGGCGCATGAGCAGGATCCGCTGCAGTCGGGCGACCGCGCCCGGGTCGTAGTAGCGGTACCCGTTCGCGCCGACCCGGGACGGGGCCAGGAGCCCGACGCGGTCGTAGTGACGCAGGGTGCGACTGCTGATGCCGGCTCTCGCCGCGAGTTCCTGGATCGTCCACTCCATCCTTCCAGTGTCACCCGCGGCGCAGCGTGGCTGCGATGACCTCCGAGCTGTCGGCGTGCAGGGCCTGCGCCGCCGTCTGCCCGGTCGCCGCCAGGTAGGTGTCGACCAGCCGGTTGCCCGCGGCGTAACCGGCACCCATCGGCAATCCCACCGGGGTGACACCGAGGTGCTCGGCGCCGGGGTCGCCGTGCACCCAGGCAGTGAAGTTCTGCATGCCTGTCACGTCGAGCCCGGTGAGCACCTTGGCGAAGATCTCGTCATCGTGCAGGTGCGGCACGCCGATGCGGGCGGGGCCGAGCTCGTCGCCGTAGAGCTGGCGGGCGAAGGCGTCGGCCAGGCCCTCGCCGACGATGTGATCGCCGACCGTGACGGTCATCGGGTCCCACACCACCCCGCCCGGGCTCCACCGCAGGTTGTGGTGCAGTTCGTGCACGGCGGTGGCCTCCAGCCGCTCCACGTTCTCCGGGAAGGGCCAGAACGTGATCACGATCTGGCCGGAGATGCCGCCGAACCCGGTCACTCCCAGGCAGGGACCCATGAAGTGCTTGTCAGCCGGATCGCCGAGGACGAACAGCACGGTGATGTCCGGGGCCTCCAGCCCCGGCGTCGCCTCCAGCAGGACGGCGAGAGCGTTGTCGAGCGCGCGCTGCATCCGCTCCCAGGCCCCGGCCGCCGCCAGGGTTTCGAGCGCGTCGAGGCAACGCTCCTCGTCGCGGTCGATGGGGAACCCGGACGTCTGGAGGTGTATGGCCACCAGGTCGGCCTCGCCGGGGTAGTAGCGGTACATGTCCCGGATGGGCTCCAGCATCGAACGCAGCAGGTCAGCGCGGTCCGCTACCGGGGCCAGCAGGATCCGCTTCATGGCGGAGTAGGTGTCAAGAACAGTGATCGACATGCCTGCGATGCTAGAAGTTGACGCAGCGTCAAGGTCAAACCAGCGGCGCTCTTCGCCGAGGACCCGACAGACACGGCACCACGACCGCGATGACCGGCGATCGCCTGCGCTCAACGTGCGGCCTGCGCGGTGACGCGCTCGATGGCCTGGACGGCGACATCGGGCTGATCGACGTAGATGTAGTGCTCGCTGTTGGCGGCCGTGCTCAGGGTGCTGCCGCTGGACAGCGCGAGCCACCTGCGCTGGCCTGCGGCCCACGCCTTCTCCAGGCGCGGCCCGTACTGGGGCAGGGCCTGGAGGTACGGCTTGCCGTGCGTGATGACCTCGACCGGGATGTTCCCTGCGGAGCGGACCTTGCCATCGGGGATGACGAGCTTCTCCGGGTTCTGTCCTTGAAAGATCGCGAGATTCTGCGCGCGCAACTCGGCCGCCGGACCCTTGGCGGACTCGGGGATCGCCTTCGTGATGTCGTCCAGCATCGTGGGCGGGGTGGCGTCCATCAGGACCAGCCCCTTGACCCGGTCCTGATGGTCAGGGGCGTACCTCGCGGCGATCAGCCCGCCCAGCGAGTGCCCGGCCAGGACGACCGGGCGGTCACCGGCGACGCGATCGAGAACCCCGGTCAGGATCTTCCCCGCGCTGGAGATGTCCTGCGGGCCGTCCGGCTGGTCGCTCGCGCCCGCGCCGAGCCGGTCGTAGGAACAGACCCGGTTCTGCTCGCTCAGCGTCTTCTGGACGGCGGCCAGCTTGTCCAGCCCATCGCCCCCTCCGTGCATCAGCACGATGACCGGCTTGCCTTTCGCCGGGTCGCCGGAACAGGACACGTTCACCGAACGGCCCGCGACCTCGATCTTCTCGGTCCCGGAGATGGGGGCGGCATCGGCTGACCGCGTGGCGGAGGCGAAGGGGTCCCAGTTCTCCACCGCGTCGCCATCGCAGCCGGCGGCCCCCGCGCCGACCACGATGCAGCACAGCGCGGCCACGACGGATGTCTTGATCTTGCGGAGCATGAGGTCCTCCAGTGGGGGAGTCGACGCCGGGTGATGCACACGGCGGCGTGGCGGGAAAGCGGGCGGGGCGCCGTGGCTGCGTCGTAACGCTACGGATCGCGCGGTCCGAGATCGTCCCCGCACAGTGGACATGCGCTTGTCCCCCGTGCGAGCTACCGGCGAATGTCCACGGTGTGGGGACGATCCCGGAGCGCCGGATCCCTAGCGTTTGTCGGCGCACCCGCGCGCACCGGCCGCGGGAGGTCGCAAGGGAGTCGTCATGCGTCTGTTGAAGCAGCTCGTGCCCGTCGCGGCGGTGGCCGCCGTCGGCGGCGCGGGCGTGCAGGCAGTGGGGGGAAATCCGTACCTCACCCTGGTCCTCGGCGTCGCGACGGCCGTGCTCGCAGTGTTCGTGTACGCCCGCGTGGTGCGGTGGTCCGAGCGCCGCGCGCCGGTGGAGGTGGCGGCGCAAGGCGCCGCCCGCGCGATCGCACGAGGGGCGCTGATCGGTGTCGCGCTGTTCGCGGCCGTCATCGTGAACATCACTCTCGTGGGCGGCTACCGCATCGACGGCCTGGGCTCGCCGGCGGGCGCGGTCGGGCTCCTCGGCTTTATGGCCGCCGCCGCGGTGACGGAGGAGCTGCTGTTTCGCGGCATCCTGTTCAGGATCGTCGAGGAACGCGCGGGGACGTGGACGGCGCTATCACTGACCGGCCCGCTGTTCGGCCTGGCGCACCTGTTCAACCCGCACGCCGACCTGTGGGGCGCGATCGCCATCGCGATCGAGGCGGGCGGCATGCTCGCCGCCGCCTACGCCGCCACTCGCACCCTGTGGGTGCCGATCGGTGTGCACTTCGGCTGGAACTTCGCGGCGGCTGGCATCTTCGGCACCGAGGTCTCGGGCAACGGCGTGACGCAGGGGCTGCTCCATGGCGTGACGTCGGGCCCTGCCCTGCTCACGGGCGGCGCGTTCGGGCCGGAGGCGAGCCCGTACGCGGTGGTGTTCGGCCTGATGCTGACGGTCGGGTTCATGTGGCTGGCCCGCCGGCGCGGCAACGTGGTTCCGCTTCGGCGCGGCGCGACCGCTACGCTCGCCCGATGATCGATCTACGGCGGCTCACGGACCTGTGGCGGCGGTGCGACGTCGTGGTCCGGGATCTTCCGTTCGGGCTGCTGATGGCCGTCGCATCGCTCCTGCCGGCGCTCCACGGCAAGGGGACGCAGGTCGGCGACCTGCCGGCTCGTCCCTTCGACGCGCTGGCGTTCGTGGTGATCGCCCTGGAGTGCCTTCCGCTCGCCGTGCGCCGGCGGTGGCCGGCCGTCTGTCTCGTCCTGGTGTCGCTCGGTTTCGCCCTCGACCAGCTCCTCGCCTACCACGTGCTGGCGAGCAACGCGCTGCCCATCGCGCTCATCAGCGCGGGCGCCCATCTGGAGCGCCACCGGCGCGTCACCGTACTCCTCCTCTCCATGGCGTACGTGCCGCTGGCGGTCGCGCTCGGCCGGCTCGGCGCGCCCGAGAGGCCGGAAGGGTACGTGGTGTTCTACCTGGCGCTGGCCCTCGCGTGGGGCATCGGCGTCCGGCTGCGCTCCACCCGGGCCGCCGAGGCCGAGCGCCGCCGCCACGTCGCCGAGTTCACCCGCGCCGCCGAGCGGACCCGCATCGCCCGCGAGCTTCACGACGTCGTGACCCACCACGTGACGGCCATGGTCGTGCAGGCCGAGGCCGCACGCTACCTGACCGCCGCGCCCGACCGCCTCGACGCGACCCTGAGCGCCGTCACCGACACCGGCCGGCGGGCCATCTCCGACCTGCGGCACATGCTCGACCTCCTCAGGGCCGATCACGACACCGACGTCGGCATGCCGACCGCCGGTGAGCTCCACACGCTCGTGGAGCAGACCCGCCGGGCCGGGCAGCCGGTGGAGTTCACCGAGGAGGGCAGCCCGGCCGAATCGGCGGGCAGCGCCGAGTTCGTGACCTATAGGGTCGTCCAGGAGGCCCTGACGAACGCCCTCAAATACGCCCACGGCAGCCCCACCGTGGTCCGCGTGCGCTACGGCGAGAAGGAGATCAGCGTGGCGGTCGGCACCGACGGCTCCGGCTCCCTGGCCGCCTCTCCCGGCGGGAGCGGACGCGGCCTGGCAGGGCTCCGCGAGCGGGTCGAAGCGCTCGGCGGCGAGTTCCGGGCCGACCGGCAGGCGGGCGGCGGCTTCCTCGTACGGGCCCGCATCCCTGCGGGGAGCCCGTCGTGACCGCGCCGATCCGGGTCCTGGTCTGCGACGACCAGGCGCTGATCCGCACCGGTTTCGCGACGATCATCGACGCGCAGCCCGACCTGGAGGTGGTGGGCGAGTGCGGCGACGGCCGCGCCGCGGTCGACCTCGCCCGGCGCCTGAGCCCCGACATCGTGGTGATGGACGTGCGGATGCCGGTGCTCGACGGCATCGAGGCGACCCGCCTGCTGGCCGGCGCCGGGGTGGAGCATCCGGTCAAGGTGCTCGTGGTGACCACATTCAACCTGGACGAGTACGTCTACGAGGCGCTGCGCGCGGGGGCCGGCGGCTTCCTGCTCAAGGACGCTCCACCGGCGCAGCTCCTGCACGGCATCCGCACCGTCGCCACCGGCGCCGCGCTGCTGGCCCCCGAGGTGACCCGGCAGCTCGTCGGCAGGTACGCGTCCCGGATCCGCCCCACCGAGGGCACCTCGGACGACAGCGCGCTGACACCGCGCGAGCTGGAAGTGCTGCGCCTGATCGCCGACGGTCAGTCCAACAGCGAGATCGCCGCCACCCTGGTGATCAGCCATGAGACCGTCAAGACGTACGTGTCGCGTATCCTCACCAAGCTCGGCCTGCGCGACCGCGTGCAGGCGGTGGTCTACGCCTACCGCAGGGGCCTGGTCACCTGAGACGCCCCTCCGTGGCCCTCTCGACCGTCAGCACTCGGCCGTCGACTCGGCTGCGGTATGTGCGCGCGAGGAGCGGGCCGATACGACGTTGAGCAGGTTGACGAGCCGATCGAGCTGTTCCGGGTCCAGGCGGCCGGTCGCGGGCGCCAGGGCGCGCCGGATGTCGTCCTCCACGCGTTCGGCGAGTTCGAGCCCGGCTGGGGTGATGTACACCTCGACGACCCGGCCGTCCTCGGGGTTCTTGCCGCGTGTCAGCAGCCCCCGGCGCTGGGCGCGGTCGATGAGGCCGGACATCGTGGACTTGTCCAGGCCGAGGTAGGCGGCCAGTTCGGTGATGCGGGCGCGGCGGTCGCGGAGGATGCCGAGCACCCGTAGCTGGGTGAGCGACAAATCGTGCTCTCCGCCGATGCGGGTCAGCACGCCTGCCACCTCGAAGGTGGTCCTGACGAGGGCGTCCACGACATCGTCAGTGGCGGTCATGCGGTCATGCTAGTCCGGCATGGTTGGCAGTACCAACCATGCCGGAGCGAGGAAGGCCGGCACCGCCGCCGCGGAAAGCGCGCGATCCCGCGCCAGGTGATCGACGGATACGACATCGACCGCGCCGCATCCGTTGACATGGTTTGTATTACCAACCATTATGAAGGTAGTTGGTAAAACAAACCATTTTCTGGGAGGCCACCATGCACGCTGCCGTCATCTCGGCAGCCGACGCCCCGCCGGTCTATCGCGACCACCCCGACCCCGCGCCACGCCGCGGCGACGAGATGGTCGTTGAGGTCCTCGCGGCCGGCCTGCACCATCTGACCCGGGCCAAGGCGAACGGCTCGCACTACTCCAGCAGCGGCGGCTATCCGCTCGTCCCCGGCGTCGACGGCGTGGTGCGCGACCAGGAGGGCAACCTCCGCTACGTGGCCCTGGACGACACCCCTCTGGGGACGTTCGCCGACCGCACCCTCATCGACCCGCACCGCAGCGTGATCCTGCCCGACGGCATCGACCCCGTGAAGATCGCCGCCGCGATGAACCCGGCCATGTCGTCCTGGGTCGCGCTGCGCCGGCGCGTCGACTTCCACGCCGGTCAGCGCGTCCTCGTCCTCGGCGCCACCGGCAACGCCGGACGGATGGCGGTCCAGATCGCCAAGCTGTTCGGCGCCGGCCAGGTCATCGCCGTCGGCCGCGACACCGCCCGCCTGAAGGCGCTGACCGCGCTCGGCGCCGACGAGACGATCACTTTCGACCAGATCGGCCACGCAGCCGACGTCGACGTGGTCATCGACTACGTGTGGGGTGAACCCGCCGCCGGAGCCATGATGGCGATGCTCACCGCCCGCTCCGACCGCACCGCCCCGCTGGCATGGATCCAGATCGGATCCCTCACCGGCCAGACCGCGCCGGTCCCCTCCGTGGCACTGCGCTCCGCCCGCCTGCAGATCGTCGGCAGCGGCATCGGCTCGGTCCCCGCCCGGGACTTCCTCGCCGAGCTGCCGGAGCTGGCCTCAGCGGTGGCCGCGGGCGCGATCGACGTACGGGCCCGCACCGTGCCCCTCGCCCAGGTCGCGCAGGCATGGACCGCCGAGACCGATGACCGCATCGTTGTCGTCCCCTAGCCGTCACCTTCGAGGAGAAAGCCATGACTTCACCGAGCAGCAGGAGACGGGCCCTGGTCGTCGGCCTCGGCGCCAGCGGCATCGCCACGGCGATCGGCCTTCGGCGTATCGGCTGGGATCCCGTCATCGTGGAGAGAGCGCCGGGCCGCCGATCAGGTGGCTACTTCGTCGTGTTGTTCGGCGCCGGCCAGGCCGCCGCGCGGCGACTCGGCATCCTCGACGCCATCCCCGACCGCTCGCCGCCCGGCGGCGTCACCTACACGGTGGACCGCGCCGGCGTCCGCAAACCCGGCCTGGGCTTCGGGGACCTGCCGGTTGCGCCCCGCATGATGCTGCGCGGCGACGTGGAACGCGCCGCCTTCGCCGCGCTCCCACACGACGTGGAGATCCGATACGCGACGACCCCCACCCGCATCGACCAGGACCCCTCCGGCGTCGAGGTGACGCTCGAACACGACGGTGAATCCAAGACCGAGCGATTCGACCTCGTCGTGGGCGCCGACGGGCTGCGGTCCACGGTTCGGCGCCTCGTCTTCGGCCCGCACGACAGATATCTGCATCGGCTCGGCTACATGATCGCGGCGACGACGCTGCCTGGCCCGGTCGGCGGGCTCTCGCCGCACGAGGGGGCGGGCCTCCTCGAGCCCGGCCGGGCCATGTGGATCTTTCCGTTCGCCGACCACCCGCCCACTGTGCTCTTCTCGTACCGCACCGACGACGTCGACGCCGAGTTCACCGGCCGGCCCGTCGAGCGGGTCCGTGCCGCGTATGGCCCTCAGCCCACGGGCCGGCTGCTCGGCGAGGCGCTTGACGCGCTCGACGCCGCCGACGAGTTCTTGTTCGACTCGGTGGAGCAGCCCCGCATGGACTCCTGGTCGCGAGGGCGGGTGGTGCTGGTCGGCGACTCCGCGTGGTGTCCCAGCCTGTACGCCGCCATGGGGGTCTCGGCCGGGCTCGCCGGAGCCGACCTGCTCGGCAGCATGCTGCACCGTCACCCCGGCGACATCCCCGGCGCTCTGCGCGCCTGGGAGGCACAGCTCCGCCCGCACATGTCGTATTACCAGGCCAACGGCGTCGAACAGCGGTATTTTGTCACTCCCGGTAACCAGCGGCAGATCGCCCTCCGGCCGATCATGGCGCGCAGCCTCCGGCTCCCAGTGATCGGCAACGCCTTGCGCTCCCTGCGAAGCAGCAGCAAGTCCATCCGACAAAGGGAACTGGACATCGCCCACGCCGGCTGATGCCCGTTCCCGTGACGCCCGCCCGGACAGCGTTCCCGAGTTCGCGCTCGTAGCCATGGGTAGCACCGAAAGCGGATCATCTCCTGCGGCTGGGACCCCACCGGTCGGCGGCCCGGCCCCGGGGCCCCTGGCCACCAGCGCATGGATTCTTCGCTCGCCCTGACGCTCAGCCGCCGCCCGGCCATCCAGGAGGATCCGGCGGCGGAGGCGGCGGCTCTGGGGGCGTGGGTGGCTGAGGGGGCTCCGGAGGGCCGCTGTTCACCTGTGAGGGCATGGTGGGCGTAGGCGGGTCAGGAGGAGAGGCGGGGGAGCAGGCGTGTAAGACCAGTAGGACCACGATCAGTACCAGCACACCACTGCCACCAGCGACAACAGTTGGGGGAGAGGGTTTGGGCAGCCTCCGACGATGCTTTCTGACCCAGACGCGGCGCCCGTCCGGGAGTCTCCTCCAGTGCCCATTCACCCGTCCCGTTCCGTCCTCGGCCATGCCATGAACGCTATGAAGAGGTGGTGGAACGATCGAGAGCACGATCGCGTGCCCAGAGGTAACGGAATCCCACCACCTGTGTCAGAGCATCGGCCTTGGGGTCCTGGCAGTAATCGAACCCTGTACTGGGGCCGGGGACACCGCCTACATCAGGCTGGTAGACCGCAACCTGATCGACTCGACATGAACTGCTGACGTCTACCACCTGTCATCCGCCGCCGGGCCAAGCGGCGGATCTCCGGGTTGGGGGAGATGCGTGCTCTGACGCGGCGGGCCACGTCACCAGGGTTGGGGCCAGGCCGGTGTTGACCTCGATGCGATCCCGGTGGGGTCGGGTCGGTCCCGTTCTCTGTTCCCGCAGCCAAACGACTGAGAACTCAGGCGTCCCGGTGTGTGTCCCGCCATGCTCCCGATCACACCCCGCCGCAGCGGGCTCAGTGACGTCGACCCGGCCCGCACGCTCGCGCATCCCTCAGAGCACGCCGACCACCAGGACGTCCCCCTCGACGGAGACGCGAAGGTGGCTCAGGTCCGGCACGTGCGCGACGGTGAGGTCCCGACGGCCCTCGAGGGCGGGGCCGACGCCCACGCAGTCCATGCCGGCTGCCCCCGCGGCCCTGGCGCCGGCCTCGGCGTCCTCCACGACCAGGCAGTGCCGCGCGCCGCGGCCGAGCAGCCGCGCGGCCCACTGGTAGCCGGTCGGGTCGGGCTTGCCCACCGGCAGGTCCTCCGCGCCGAGCAGGAGCGTGGGCGCGGGAAGCGCCGCCGCGCGCAGGCGCGCGGCGGCGACCGCTCCCGTGCCCGTGGTCACCACGGCCCACAGCGTGGACGGCAGAGCGGCCAGCAACTCAGCGGCGCCGGGCAGCCCTCGCAGCCCCGCCGTGTCGCGTTCCTCCGTGGCCACGATGCGTGCGGTCTCGGCCTCGGCGTCCAGGTGCGGCGCCAGCAACCGGATCAGGTCGATGTCGCGACGGCCGTGCGACAGCGCCACCGCCTCGTCGCCGTCCAGGCCGTGCTCGGCCGCCCATTCCCGCAGGATTCGCTCGATCACGCCCAGCGAGTCGACCAGCACGCCGTCCAGATCGAACAAGATCGCTTCGTACTTCCCTGACCACTTCATGCCTGTCACACTATTATGGACGTCAATATCACTATTTTGGCATTGGGGCAGAGATCGTGGACATCGTCGAAGAGGTCGGGCAGACCCTCGCCGCCAACCTGCGCGCCGCCCGCGGACTGCGTGGCTGGCGGCTGGACGACCTGGCCGCGGCCAGTGGAGTGAGCCGCGGGATGATCCACCAGATCGAGACCGCTCGCACGCACCCCAGCGTGGCGACCCTGGCCCGGCTGTGCCACGCCCTGAAGATCCCGATCAGCGAGCTGGTGGAGACGCCCACGCAACTCGGCTCGCTCGCTCGTCGCGCCGACGCCCTCGTCTCCCGGCACGGTCGCAGCACCACCGCGCTCCTGGTCGGCGACGGTCGCCACGAGCTGTGGGAGCACACACTCCACCCCGGCGACGCGATCCACGACACCGGGCATCCGGCCGGCACCAAGGAGCTCATCCACGTCACCGAGGGCGTCCTCCAGGTCGACATCGGCGGCGCCACCTTCGTCGTCCCGGCCCTCGACGCCCTCTCCCTGCGTGGCGACCGGCCGCACACCTATCGCGCCGCCGAGGACCGGACGGCGCGCTACACCGTCGTGGTGATCTACATCGGCGCACACGACGGCCGGTATCCCAGAACAGCGCAGTGACGCCTTCCGGGTGCGGGCGGACGTCTCAGCGGCGGGCGAAGAGCGGCTCCCACGAGCCGGGTTTCTGGCTGTTCTGCCGGAACCCGGTGAGCGGCACCGCCTGCCTGCCGTCGACACTCACCAGCAGCAGGCGGTTGCGGAACTCGCTGACCTCGCAACCGGCCGAGCCCTTGAGCTCGCACGCCCACGTGATCAGGTGGTCGTCGCCGGACCAGGCGATGGCCTGCTCGATCCAGTGCCCAGCGACGGGCTTGAGCGGAGTGATCGCGCCGGAGGAGGTGTCCCGTACCGCCGCGATCGCGCTCCTGTCAGGGCTGTGGATGGCCGAGAAACGGCCAGTGGGCGAGAGTCCGGCCTCCTGACCGGTGTCGGCCGGGTCCGGCGGGGCCGCGTGCGGTCTGCCCTCCAGGTCGTAGAACCGCCTGGGGGGCGGAGAGGACTCGCTGCCGGTGTCCCAGTCCCAGATCAGGGTTCCGTCGTCGCTCCAGTGCAGGTCCACGCTCCGGCCCCAGGCGTCGCCGCCGGCCGGGAGCGAGCGGAAGGACGCTTGACCGGCGGCCACGTCCACGACGGAGAAGCCGGTGCGCGTGACGGGGACGATCTCTCTCGACGAGCCGTCCTCGTCGAACACGCCTTGCTCGTTGGGGTTGGCGGCGTAGCTGACGAGCAGCAGCTTCCCGCCGTCGGGGGACCACTTGAGCTGGGAGGCGGGCTGCTCGAGGTCGATCCACCGCACCTGGCCTTCCGGCCCCAGCAGACCGACCCGGCGGGCCTGGGGCTCCTCCAGCACCGCGACGTGTCCGCCGGCCGCCACGTCGACGGCGGCCCACGGGGTCTTCTCGTAGGTCGCCGAGTCGGGGTCGTAGAGATACCAGGTCTGCTTGAGGATCTGCCGGGTGTCCGAGATCTTCTCGTAGTCCCAGGTGTAGTAGGCGTACATGGCCGTCTTCTCGGTCGCCACCAGCTTGGTGGGCGGCGTGGCGTCCGGGTCGGCCGACACCTCCGGAGGTCCCGTCAGGGAGATCGCGGGATCGTCGGCGGGCTTCCCCTCGGCGAGGATGACACCGGCCTCGCCACCGCTTCGCTGCACCAGGGCCGGCACGGTGAGAGCCGCCGCCACGACGGTCGCGGTGGCCCCTGCCATCACCGCGAACGCCCTGACCCGGTTCCGCCTGCGCCTGCGGAGCGCCCGATCGGCGAGCCCCTGCGGCACCGTGGCCTCCTCGGCCCATCGGCCGAGGGTTTCCTTCACGACATCGTCGATCTTCACGCCATCGCCTCCCCAATGATCTTGTACGGCTCGGCCAGCTCTGGCGCCAGGACCCGGAGCCTGGCCAGCGAACGATGGGTGGTGCTGCGCACGGTGCCCACGGAGCAGCCCAGAACCGCCGCGACCTCGGCCTCCGGCAGATCCTCGAAGTAGCGCAGGACCAGCACCGCCCGCTGCCTGGGCGCCAGCTTGGCCAGCGCGCGCCGGACGACGATGCCCACCTCGACGGCGTGCGTCGCATCCTGGACGGCCCACTCAGGCGGCTCGGCGACCGTGGTCTCCCGGCGGAACGCCCCCCGGCGCCACCAGGAGATCTGCTGGCGGTACATCACCTGGCGCACGTACGCCTCGGGCGCGTCCACGGCGTGCCACCTGGCGACCGTTTTGGCCAGGGCCGCTTGGAGCAGGTCCTCCGCCGCGTGCTGGTCACCGCCGGCCAGCAGGAACGCCAGGCGCATCAACGCGGGGGAGCGCGCCGAAACGAAGTCGCGGAAACGTCGCTCTTCTGCGGCGTCCACGATCACCTCCACAGTTCGGTTGTCGCCCTTGAGACGCTCCAGGAGGGATGACGCTATGCCTGGGCCCCGGCATTTCCACCGGATCGTCGCCACCGCGGCCCTCGCGGCGACGGGATGCGCGTCAATCGCGGCCGGTGGCGTTGGCATCGCAGCCGGAGCTTTCCCGTCCGGGGGGTGGGCTGCGGGCCGCCGAAACCGGCGTCGGGCGGGCCGATCTCGATGCTTCCGTCGCTCTCCCGGTCGAGCTCGACGCAGCCGAGGACGTACCCGAGGAAGGCCACGGCCAGTCCGGCGAGGGGGGGAGCAGGTGCGTCGTCAGGTCTGGGCGGGTCCGGATTGCTGCCGGCGGTATTCGGCGAGCATCTGACTGCCGACGTCGACATAGCTGGTGAACAATCCGATCACCTCGTGGAGTCGCTCCTGTGCCGGGCCGGGATTCACCAGGGCCTCGCCCTCGCGCAGGGCGGCTATCAGGGTTCTGGCCCGCACCTGGCTGGCCTCCAGCAGCGACTCGATTCCTCCAGTGGCTTCGACCAGGAGCCGCCGGCTGCCGGGCTGTGGGATCACCCTGGCCAGTCCCCAGGAATCCAGTTGCCGCACTGCGGTGCTCACCGCCCCCTTGCTCAGGGCGAGCTCGGCAGCGATCGTGTCGAGAGAGAGCGGCTGCTCACTGAGGAGCA
The DNA here is from genome assembly GCF_039533245.1 of Nonomuraea recticatena. Lineage (NCBI taxonomy): Bacteria > Bacillati > Actinomycetota > Actinomycetes > Streptosporangiales > Streptosporangiaceae > Nonomuraea > Nonomuraea recticatena. Next base: position 60,422 of record NZ_BAAATE010000021.1, read on the forward strand.
GCAGCCCGTAGGTGCGCCCTGTCGCGTGCGGGAGGTTCCATGAGGCCAGCAGGTCACCCACCGAGGTGATGAACGTCTGCCGCCCGTCCGCGCTCATCGCTGTGCCTGGTTCGGGGCCGGGATCGTGCGCAGGAACGCGTCGATCGCCTCATTGACCGCCTGAGGATCGTCCTGGTTGGCGATATGGCCTGCGCCGGGGATGACGACCTCCTCGATGCCTTCGTTCTCGGCCCATCGGGGCATGGCCGAGGCGATGTTGCCGGTACGGTCCTGCGCGCCGCGTATCAGGCACAGCGGCACCGGTGTGCGATAGCCGGGGTCGGGGGAGAGGAACGCGACGGTTGCCCGCCACACCTGGACGAACTCCTGCTTCGACAACTGGCCGAAGGCCCGTCGGGCATCGGCCTGCGCGTGCGGGGTGATCGCGGAGGCTTTGGCCATCAGCCGCGGAAGGTCCTTGGCCGGCATCGTCAACAGCATCGGCGCGGCCGCCTTCACCAGCAGGCGTTCCTTCCAGGACAACGGTGCGGCGTTGGGCGTCGCGCCGATGACGATCAAGGCGCGGGTGAGGTCGGGATGCCGCTGGACGACGGCTTGGCTGAGGTTGCCACCGAGGGACTGTCCCACGAGCACCGGCCGGTCCAGTTCCAGGTGCTCGATGAGCGCGCGCAGGTCCGCGATCGCCTGCTCGGCGGTGAACCGGACACCGGCCGAGCGCGAGAGGCCGTGGCCGCGCATGTCCCAGGTGACGACCCGATACCCCCGGGCCTGCAGGTAGTCCCGTTGGTCGTCGAACATCACGTGGTCGGCCCCGGCCCCGTGGGAGAACACCAGCGGGACGCCGTCACTGCCGCTGTCGGCGTAGCGCAGGTCACAGCCGCGGAGAGACAGCACGGACGGTAGATTCACCATATTCTGAATATAGTGAATATCTCGTGAGTGGATGCGCTATCCCCACGGAGTAGCGACGGTTACCTCCGTGAACAGCGTGTCCACTGCTTCCAGGAGGATCAGGCATCCTGCTATCCAGACGATCCAGCTCACCACTGTGCGGGATCCGGAGGAGAGCTTGTTCTGCCACCTTTCGAACCGGGCACGCAGTCGTTCGCCCATGGCGGCCCAGGCGACAAGGAGCAGGATGCCTGGGATCACCATGATGGTCACGTACCCGCCGAGGAGCGGCGACCACTGGACGGCAGGCAGGTCGGCCGAGGTCATGATGCCGATCGCGCCGAAGTACGGCACGGCGGTGGCGAACTCGAACAGCCAGGTCCCCAGCCCTAACAGCAGCATGGATTGCATGGTGAAGGACCGGGCCCGGATGGACGCCCGTTCGGGGTTCTTGTCGGGGATGAAGTAGCTCCCCACGATGAGCGCGGCGCCGAGGACGGCCTGGCCCCAGGCCCACACGGTGTCATCGACAAGTGGCGCGACAGCGCCCAGGCCGAGCATGAGCAGTACGCCCAAGGCGAAGTACGCGATCGCGACCGATCCGAGGTAGACGCCGAGCAGCGCGCCCACGCGGTGGGGCCTGGTCAGCAGCAGATAGAGCGTTATCCCGATCACGGTGGGGCTCAGCGTGTCGAGCAGGGCCAGTCCGAGGACCGCCCCGATCGTCTCGATCGACAAGACTGTCTCCCTCCGGGGAGCCGGCGAATCGTAATAACACGTCCGTGTCAGTTAAAATAGCACAGGGGTGTTAGCATGTGGAGGTGCCAAGACTCGTTGATCATGACCGGCGACGGGCCGAGCTTGGTGAGGCCGCCATCCGGGTGATCCTGCGCGAAGGCCTTGCCGGGGTGACCGTCCGTGGAGTCGCCGCCGAAGCCGGCTGGTCCACCGGGTCCCTGCGGCATTACTTCCGCAATCAGCACGAACTGCAGGCCTACGTCGTCCAGGCCACCACCGACACCCTCCGTCGACGGGTCCTCCCACGCGTCCAGCGGCCCCGCACCGCGAGTTCGGTGGTCGAAGGGATCGCCACGATCGTGGAGGAGATGCTGCCGCTCGATGCCGAACGGCGCGAGGAGTACGCGCTGTGGTCAGCGGTCGTGGCATGGGAACGTCAACACCCTCCGGAGGGAGGCTCTGTGACGTGGAACGACCAACGGGCGGTGTACCGGCAATGCGTCGCCGTCCTCCGCGCATACGAGCCGGTCCGCGAACCGAGTCAGGCCACGCTTCCGCACCCTGATGCCCAGGTCGAGCTCTGGGCGGCGCTCCTGCACACGTTCGTCGACGGACTCGCCGCCCAGATCATGAACACACCCGGCGAAGTGTCCGCCGACACCGCCGCACAACTGCTGCGTTCACTGCTGCAAGCCGTACCTCCTGCACGGCCAGATCAGGGTGCGCACCGACCGCGAGCGGAGAGCACAACGCGGGCCCACTGACGGGCGTCGCGAGATCGGCGAGCATCTCGGCTTTTCAGGGGTGCGCGGTTGCCGATGCCGACAAGCTGACCGACGGGCTGGCCGGGCACGTCGCGCACGCCCAACGGGTTCACGGGCGGCGGTTGATCAGTGGTGGGTCGTTCCGGTGAGGCGTCGCAGTGCGGCGTGGGCGGGTGGGCCCCAGGTGGCCTTGCCGCCTGGGCGACCACGGACGCCGGCTTCGCCGATGAGGATGCAGGCGAGGGCTTTCAGCACCGCCCAGCCGCAGGCGCGGCGCAGGGTCGCGGCGTCCGGAGCCGGCCGGTAGGCGGCGTGGAAGCGGTCGGCGGCGCCGTCCGGGAGCAGTATCCAGACGGCAGCGAGGTCGCAGGCAGGATCGCCCGCGAAGAGGCCGCCGAAGTCGATCACGCCGCAGATGGTGCCGTCCGCGGTGAGGACGTGGCCGGATGCAGGTCGCCGTGGAGCCATAGCGCGGGGCCTGCCCATTCGGGCGCGGCGGCGGCGTCTTCCCAGACCGCGCGGACGGCGTCCGGGTCGGGGATGAGCCCCCTCTCAGTGGCCTCGGCGAGCCCCTGGGTGAAACTCTCGGCGTGGTCGGCCAGCGGCCCTCCGCGGTCCCGGCCGGCGGGCGCCTGTTCGGGGGCGGGTCGGTGGAGAGCCGTCAGGAAGGCGGCCAGGGTGGTGGCCGCCTCCGCTGCGCGTGTAACGGGGGCGCGGTCGGCGGGCTCGCCCTGCACCCAGGTGGTGACGATCCAGGGGCGCGGAAACCGTGCGGAGGGCTCGCCGAGGCGCTGCGGAACGGGAACCGGCAGAGGAAGGCCCGGGGCGAGGACGGGCAGCCAGGCGTGCTCCTTGCGCAGCAGCGCGTCCGCGGACTCCGTCGCCCAGGGCAACCGGACGGCGAGGTCGTCGCCGAGTCGCCACAGCTGGTTGTCCCAGCCCCGCGCGCCGAGCCGCAACGGGTGATCGGCCAGGTCGGGGTGCTGGTCACGCAGCAGATCCCGCACCAACTCCGCGGTGATCTCGATCTCGGTGTGGGTCATGCGGAGCAACAGTAGCCGGATGGCGGCAGCCCATTCGGGTTGCCGCGGAGGGGACCAGCTCTGTGAAGGGCACGGGCGGCTGGCTCCCCGGGTGGCGGTTTCGCCATAGCTGTAGGGGTTCGGGGCCATGTCCGCGAACGGCAGCGAGTGAGGGCTTCCTACGGTTCGACTCTCGATCTACGCTGCGGTCAACGATCTTGTTCTACGGCGGAAGATCTTCCACGAAGGGGTCATGGATGACCAGGTCGCCCGTGCACGGCACTTCGACTTCTCCCCCCACCTATCCCTTCGACCTCGGCGAGGACGGGGTGAACCGGCCGGGTCTCCATCTCCATCCGACGTATCACGCGGTCCGCGAGAGCGGCACCGGTGTGGCGTGATGGGCATCGGCGGCCTGGTGGTGCCCGGCACTTTGCGTGACTCGCTGTTCATCCTGGACGCCTTGTTCAACCTCGATGGCGGGCCCAAGCCCGAGACCGTGGTCACCGACAACGCCAGCTACTCCGACATCGTCTTCGGCCTGTTCGCGATCTGCGGCTACCAGTTCTCCCCGCGCATCGCCGACCTGGCCGACACCCGGCTGTGGCGCACCAACACCGCCGCCAGCTACGGGCCGCTGGAGCACATGTCCCGCCACACCATGTCTCTGCCGTACAGCGCGCACGTGGGCGTCCTGGAGCACCAGGCAGCGAACTCGTCGAAGGAGCTCTCCGCGTGGACGGCCGCGGTGTCGAGGTAGGCGGCGGTGCCCAGGCTGTGGTCGAAGTTGCCGTCCAGTGCCAGCGCCCTGACCCGCTGAGGGAAGCGCTCGGCGTACAGCTGGCCGATGATCGTGCCGTAGGAGACGCCGTAGTAGGTGAGTTTGCCCTCGCCCAGCGCAGCGCGCAGGGCGTCGAGGTCGCGTGCCACGCTGAGCGAGCTGACGTGGTCGAACAGCGGCCCCGTACGTGCGCCCTGCAGTCCTCGCGCAGCCGCCTGTTGTACTCCAGCCTGGCCTCCAGCTCGGCCTGATTCTTCATGAGCGGATGCGGCGCCTTGGCCAGCAGCGCCGAGGAGCAGACGACCGGATGGCTGCGGCCGATACCGCGCGGGTCGAAGCCCACGATGTCGAACTTCGTGGTGAGCTCCTTGCTGAGGTAGCTCCCCGACATGAGGGCGAACTCGACGCCCGAGACGCCGGGGCCGCCGGGGTTGATCACCAGCGACCCGACCCTGGCGGCGGGATCGGTGGCCTTGCGCCTGGCCAGGGCCAGATCGATGGTGGCTCCGCCGGGATCGTCCCAGTCGATCGACACCTTCAGCGTGCCGCACTTGGCGGTGGCGTCCTCGGCGCACGGCGTCCAGGCGACGGCCTGGATCGGGGTCTGGGCGGGGATCTGGGTGGGCGGCGGGGTGGCCCGCGCCGATCCGAGTGGGAGCAGGGCGGCCATGACGGCCGGTACGAATGCGAGCAGGACTGATCGTCGCATGTGGTCCTCGATCTCCGATGCGCGAGCGAGGGCTCCAGCGGTGGAGCCTGTCAGCGATCATGAAAGCGAGGACATGACGCCCGCGTCACCACCCCCGGCGGCCGCGGCGCGGTTTTCAGGCGGATCGCCCTGTAGGTGGGTGGAGGCCGTGCAGGATGGCGTCGGTGAGGGCTCGGGCCTGCTCGGCGGGAGAGAACAGGCCGGGACATGCCAGCCAGGTGGCCGCGGCGCCGTTGGCCGCGGTGATGATCAGGATGGCGGCGGTCTCAGGGGTGAGGCCTGGCCGGAGGTCGGCCGTGCGCAGCAGGTCCACCAGCTGCCGGCGCCAGCCGTCCATGACGGCCTGCTTGTCGGTGAGGCCGCGGGTCAGCTCGGGCGCGCCCTCCACGCTCTGCATCGACAGCGCGAAGACCTCTTTGAACGTCGTGTCCTTCTCCAGCGCGGTGAAGAAGGCGACGAGGAACTCGCCGACGCGGCGCAGCGGCGGTTCAGGACCGTCGAGCTTGGCCCAGACGGGGGTGGCCGCCTCGGCCCACAGCTCCTCGATGGCGGTCAGGCAGAGGGTCGCCTTGTTGGTGAAGTGGTGGTGGACGGCGCCGCGGGTGACACCGGCGCGAGCGGCGATCCCTGCCAGCGTGGCACTGGCGTAGCCGAGTTCGGCGAACTCGCTCAGCGCCGCCACCAGCAGGGCCTTGCGGGTGGCGGCCGCCTCTTCGGCACTTCGTCGCACCGGATCAGTGTGCCATACGTGCCGACATGTATGTTACGGTTCCCGTGGTTTACATACATGACAGCACGTATGAAAAGGAGCGGGCATGGTGCTCTTCACGGATGTCAGGGTGTTCGACGGCGTCGAGGTGCTGCAGGGCGTCGACGCGGTCCTCGTCGCCGACGGAGTGATCCGGGCGTTGGGGCCACGGCAGGCGTTCCGCGACAGCACGGAGGAGGGCGCGGAGGAGGTGGTGCGTGGGCGCGGCGGCACCCTGATGCCAGGACTCGTCGACGCCCACGCCCACGTCTTCCCCGGCGACCTGGAGCAGGCCGCGCTGTTCGGGGTGACGACCGTCCTGGACATGATGGCCGACCCCGTCCAGGCGTCCGGGCTGCGCGAGACCGCCAACGTGACCCCGGCCATGGCCGACCTGCGCACGGCGGGCACCGCGGCAACGGTCCCCGGCGGTTACGGGTGGTACCTCGTCGAGATGGGGCTGCTGCCGCCCTTCCCGACGATCACCGACCCCGGCCAGGCCGACGCCTTCGTGGCCGACCGGCTGGCCGAGGGCTCGGACTACCTGAAGGTCCTCATCGACGACGGCTCGACCGTGGGCGTGCCGGCACCCGCGATCTCCGCGCACACGCTGCGGGCGCTGGTGGCCGCCGCTCACGATCGCGGCAAGCTGGTGGTGGCGCACGCCCTGACGGCCGCCTCCGCCCGTCTGGCCGTGGCCGCGGGGGCCGACGTGCTCGGGCACCTGTTCGTCGACCGGCCTGATCCCGAGTTCGCCGAGGAACTGGCCGAACGGGGTACGGCGGTCATTCCCACGCTCGCCGTCCTGGGAGAGCTGTTCGGCAGGGCAGGGGGACGGCGGGTCGCCGCGGACCCGAGAGTGGCGCCGTACCTGGGTGAGGGGGCACGCAGGATGCTCGGAATGGGGCCGTTCCCGCTGGGCGAGGGGGCGCGGCACGACTACGAGGTGGCCATCCGCACGCTGGGGGAACTGCGCCGGTCAGGGGTGACCGTACTGGCCGGATCCGACGCCTCCAACCCGGGGACCGCGCATGGAGCGACGCTGCACGAGGAGATGGCGCGGCTGGTCGGCGCGGGGCTGACCCCGAGCGAGGCGCTCACGGCGGCCACCGCGGCGCCCGCCGGCCGCTTCGGCCTGACCGATCGGGGGAGGATCGCGCCGGGGCTGCGCGCCGACCTCGTGCTCGTGGACGGCGACCCGACCGCTGACATCGGGCACACACTCGACATCCTCGGCGTGTGGCGGGGCGGGGTACCGTGCCGCCACACGGCGATGCCAGGCCGACCCCAAACAGAACGGCCGGCACCGGGTGAAGCCAGCTGAGCAGCAGCAGCGGTACCCCGGCCAGCAACCACCCGGCCAAGGCGACCACCGGCACCACTGACACCACGGCGAGCACCCAGCCTGCTGAGAGCCACCGCGAGTGATCCACCCACCTCACCCCGCGAGCCTAGTGGAACCCCTCCCGCCCGCCGACCAGCCTCGTTCCCCTGCGGAGTTACTTGGACGGCCCAGGGCGCCCGATGGAAGAACTGCGGCACTTCACCACGTTCCCGTAGCTTGTAGGCGATCTCCACCTGGAGGTAATGACTCAAAGCCTTCAGCTGGGAAAATCATCTTCCCGCTTGGCTTCCAACTCGGGGGTCTTCTCCCGAATGCGCCCCCAGCCCCAAGGTGAGCCGATCCGCGCAGGTCACCTGCCTTCCGAGAAGATTGTGCTCTCGGAAGCGGAGACGCTCGCGACTTCTGAGAACACGCACGGCTGAGAGGTGAAACACCAGCTCGGCGCCTCCGAGAAGAGGACCGCGTCGCTAGTTGGCGGCGGGGGACACGTTCGGGAGGAGGAGGCCGAATCGCGGCAGGGGGATCTCTGCAGGCGTGGAAAGTGATCTTGTGGGGAAGTGAGTGACCTGTGGGCGGGCGGCATAAACGCGGCTGTAGTTCGTCGCGCTGCCGCTGATCGGCCGATCGACCTGGCGACTGGCCGTACATGTGGGCTGGCCCCTATATCGGAACCTTCCTTCCCCGGCTCGGGCTGTCCCCTCGCGCGCTCTACCTGGTACACGATCGCAAGGGATTGGACCTCAAGATGAACGGGTCGGCGTTGCTCCGCCCGTCGGCTGAGCCCGGGGGTCGCGACCGCGAACGGGGCCGCCGCGCCATGAGGGAAGGGCACGCCGGCCGATAGCGGTGTCGAACGCGGCGCCTGCCAGGAGGCGAGTGGAATCCAGGGTGGGCAGCGGGGAGACGTCCGGCGTCACCAGGAGCGGGATCTCAGTGCACACGAGGGCCACGGCGTCGCAGCCCCCGTCGGCGAGGTCCGCGATGACACGCGCGTATTCCTGGCGTGAGCTCTCTGTGAACACGCCGTTGACGAGCTCGTCAAAGATGATCGTGTTGATCGTCTCGCGGTCGGTGGCGGGAGGGACCTCAGATGCGATGCCCCGCTCCGCGAGCGCCCTGCCGTACACGGGGCCGTCCATGAGATACCTGGTCCCGAGGACGCCGACGCGCCTACGGCCTTCGCTTGCCGCACGATCGGCGACGACGTCGGCGATGTGCAGGCCAGGAATGGCCAGATCGTCTCCCGGTAGTTCGAGGGCCATGTGCGCGGTGTTGTCAGGACAGACGAAGAAGTCCGCGCCCGCAGCGGCGAGCCGCCGCGAGCTCTCGGCGAGTATCGAGCGGATCGGCCCGTACTCCCCTCTGTCCCAGTGGGACATGCTGCGTCCCATGGCGATGCAGTCGAGGCTGACGTCGGGGTGCTCGTGTGGGCCGAGCTGGCGGAACCCTTCCTGACAGAACGTCTGAAAGCAGAGCGCTGCGCCTTCGACGCTGTGCGCGATGATGCCGAGATGTTTCACGTAACTCCCTCGATCCGTGCGTAATGCCTGCAGATCACAGCATGGGTGGCTAATATGCACAAGTTGCACTTCAAGAGTTCAGCATTATGCGCAAAGTTCAGGACGTGCATGGTGAGGAGAAGAGCGGAATGCCCAGTGGTGATCGGATCGATGACACGGATGCCCGCTTGCTTCTGGCTCTGATCGACCATCCGCGCTCTACCACCGTCGCCTTGGCGGATCAGATCGGCCTGTCCCGCAACACCGTGCAGGCCAGGCTTGCGAAACTGGAAGAGGGAGGCGGGCTTGAGTCCTTCGAACGCCGGGTCAGCCCCCGGCGGCTCGGTTGTCCGCTGACCGTTTTCGCTGCGGTGCAGGTGGTTCAGCGCATGCTCGATGAGGTCGCAGAGACCTTGGCCGGAATCCCCGAAGTGCTCCAGGTCTACAGCGTCAGCGGTCCAACGGATCTGCTGGTACACGCCGTGGCCGCCGACGGCGACGACCTGTACCGCATCGCCGGGATGATGCTCGCCATCCCGGGCGTCGAACGCACCACGACGTCAGTGGTCACCCGCGAGATCGTCGCCTACCGCACCGCTCCGTTGATCCGCCGGCTGTTGGATGCGCATCCTCACACAGGCCGTAGTTGCTAAGTCCCTTTCGCCCTCGTCGGGTAGGGCACCGGCGAGGGCTTCTTGATTGCTGTCAGGCGATGTATCCCAGCGCCAAGGCGGCGATCACCGGGCCCAGGTACAGCAGGGGGTAGACGACGGATTCGCCAAGGGCGGCCGCCGAACCCTGCAGGCTCTTCTCCACGAGGCCGTGCATGCGCTCGCTCACACACGCAAGATCAAGGACACCTCCCGGGAGGGCCGCTACCACAACAAGCGCTTCGTGGAACTGGCGCGCGAACTCGGGCTCACCCCGCCGGACAAGCCCGACACCGGCATTGGCTTCTCCGCCTGCACGCTGGGGGACCTCACCGCGGCCGCCTACACGTCGACCATCGAGGCGATGGACGCGGCCGCGCTCGCCTATCTGGTGGACCTTGACGAGCTGCTGAACAGCGTGGTCATCACGGGCACTGGATCGACGACGACCAGGAGGGCGGCGAGCCCATTCCGGGCAGCCTGCCTCTGCTGGGCACCACGACCAAGCGGCGGCGCAGCGGCCGGCGCGTCGCCGCCGAGTGCGGCTGCACCCCACCCCGGCGTATCCAGCTCACGCCTAAGGCCCTGGAGGACGGGCCGTTGATCTGCGGACTGTGCGAGAAGCGTTTCGAGGCTCCTGAGCTCGATGAGGAGCCGGGGGAGGATGAGGAGTGACGGCGCCGAGCGATCGCCGAAGGAACCGATCCGAGCTGACCAGCACGAACCTAGGGGCCTGGGCTTATTGGGGGTGCCACCGGAATACGGCAGATTCGGGCCGCCTACCCATCTGGCCTGCGGTTCTATGCCTCCAGAGGTCCGGTGTTCAGAAACGTACACGTTGCGGGACGAGAAGTTCACCTGCACGAACACCGTCCAGGAACCTACGTCCGAGAAGACCGCGGCCCATCCCAGCAGTATTCCGGTGACACCCTTTGTGAGCGGTCCGGCGGTGCGAGAGTGTCAGCCAGCGCGCTGGGGCGGGGGTCGAAGACCGTGGTGCCTGGCCCTCACCCTGGTTGGTTACGTCCGTGCGCGTTTCAACCGGTAACCGTCCAGAAATGTGGTGGGATGTTGCGATATGAGATCGCTCAGGGGCGCGGCGGTGGGGCTCGTGGTCGGGGCGGTCGTGGCGGTCATCTACGCCGACGAGATCGCACAGGAGCACGAGCTCGGCACGCTTCTCAACACTGCGCTGATGTTCTTGGTCCCCTTCCCGCTCGGTGCGGCGGGCGCGGCGCTGCTGCGGATGCCGCGCTGGGGCGCCGTGGCGATCGCTGGACCGATCGCGACGTCCGTACTGGGGGCGGCGCTGATGCAGGTCATCCCCGACTTCTACCTCTTCGGCTTCGACGAGATGTGGACCATAGGGGTGTGGGTCGTCGCCGGGGTGCTCGGGTACGTGGCGGCAGCCTGGTGGGCCCGCGACCGGTGGGTCGCGATCACGGTCACCGGCCTGCTGTTGTCGGTGCACGTGATCTCGGGCCAGGTGCGGGATCCGCTGCACGAATGGCAGGAGGCCTTGGCCTTCCGGCGATCGGGCATCCCGCTGCTCGCACCGGAGAGGCCGGGCTACACCATCAGTCGAGCCGAGCTGTGGACCGGCGAGGAGGACGGAACGGCGATCCTGCTCGAGTACACGCGCCCGGGCCGGATGGAGGTCCAAGTTTTCCTCCGTCCCGCCACGGCCGCCGCGCCGAGGGCCGCGTGCGGCTCACCGTACCCTCGCCTCACGTGGGGCACGGACGGCGTTTCCTGCACCCCGTCAGGGGGTGACCGGTGGATTCGCGAGGACTCGAACGGGGAGGTTGCGGCGTTCGCCTGGCACGGGGGCGCTCTGGTCCAGGCTGATGGCATAGCCATGACCCCTCAGGAGCTCTTCTCGCTCCTCGACAGCCTGCGTCCTGTCACGGCCGCGTGGCTTGCGCGGGTGTAGGGGTGCCGCCAAGAAGTGTGCGATGAGCTGCCAAGCTGCCTCTGAGCTGGAATTTCGTCGGCGTTGTGAGACGCCATCGGGACCGGGTGGCAGGTGTGCGACAGGGAGCCGGCCGGACGACTCCGGTAATGCGGTCGAGTTGCCAGAGGCCCACCGAAGCGCCCTGTCCGGGTCTCGTCAGCGGAGATCCCGGCTCGCCCAGTTCAGCACGGCGAGCACGGGCGGCAGCACGACCAGCCACCCGTAGTGGTCACCTGCCTGATCACACTCTGCTACTGACGGTAGGGGTCCCAGTTGCACGCCAGGCTTTCGCGACCTAGGAATAGCCGAAGGAGAATTGCGCGCCCGAATCCCTGGCGGCGAGGTCGCCCTCCACCATTACCTCGACGGTGCCATGCGAGAACTGATGTCCGTGAACGGCAGGGAGTGAGGGCTTCCTACGGTTCGACTCTCGATCTACGCTGCGGTCAACGATCTTGTTCTACGGCGGAAGATCTTCCACGAAGGGGTCATGGATGACCAGGTCGCCCGTGCACGGCACTTCGACTTCTCCCCTCACCTATCCCTTCGACCTCGGCGAGGACGGGGTGAACCGGCCGGGTCTCCATCTCCATCCGACGTATCACACGGTCCGCGAGAGCGGCACCGGGGTGGCGGAGGTGGTCCGTCCCAACGGCACTCGCGCCAAACTCGTCACGCGCTATGACGACGTGGTGCACCTCCTGCGCGACCAGGCCACCTTCTCCCGACAGGCCGCGCTCACTGACGACGAAGTCGACGTCGAGGGCACCATCCTTGGCCTGGACGGGGCCGAGCACACCGAGGTGCGCGGCGTGGTCACCGACCACTTCACCCCGAAAGCGGTGGAAAAGATCCGCGCGCAGATCGAGCGGCGCGCAGCCGACCACCTGGCATCCATGCTCGCCCAGGGGCAGCCCGTGGACGTGATCGAGGCATTCGCGCTGCCGTTCGCGCTCGACACGATCAGTGACATGCTCGGCCTGCCTCAGCAGGACCGCAGGCAGTTCCGGCAGTGGGGGGAGGCGTTCTTGGCCACCAGCACCCTCAGCCGAGCCGAAGCCGACGCGGCCCAGATGGCGATGGTCGGCTATCTCGCCGGACTGATCGAGCAACGGCGGGCCGAGCCCGCTGACGACCTGCTCTCCACGATCGCCACACGGGGAGCACATCTGCCGCCCGACAGAGTGATCAAGCTCCCGCTCGCGCTGCTGGTCGGCGGCTGGGAGACCACCGCGAGCAGCATCGGGGCCTTCACCGAGGTGCTGCTCACCCATCCGTACGGCGGGCACGACAGCGCTTATGGCTACCTTGCCGACCGCCCCGAGGAGGTCGAGCTCGCGGTCACCGAGCTGGAACGGATGTACTCCACCGCGGCAGCGGACGCCATGCCGCGCCGGGTGATGCGCGATGTGGTGCTGCCAGGCGGCGCCTCACTCCGCGCCGGCGAGCTGGCCATTCCCTCGCATGACGCCGCCAACTACGACCCTCGGGTCTTCAGCGATCCGCACCAGATGAACCTCGCGCGCACGCCCCACCGACGCCTTTCCTTCGGTTTCGGAGCCCACCACTGCATCGGCCGGCACCTCGGCCATCTGGAGGTGGTGACAGCGATCAGGCTGCTGACCCGAGAGCTGCCGACCCTGCGTCTGGCCGGGGAAGCCGTCCGCAAAGAGGGGATCATCATCAGCGGCCTGCAGCGCCTGCCAGTGGCATGGAGCTGACCCGACCGCTGGGACCGCCAGGGCTCCACCCCGATCGATGAACGCGGAACGGCCAGGCCTGATATGAGCGTCAGTCGGTCGGCGACGTGCCGCAGAGCGCGTTGTCGATCAGGCGGGCAGTGGCTTGGCCCTGCTCTCGTGTGCCGGGGTAGGTGGTGCGTGAGACGATCACGCTGGTGCGGCCGTCCTGGGTGACAGCGTTGTCGGTGATGAACCCGGGTGTGCCGCCGGGGTGCGACCAGGCCGTGACCCCGCAGCTCAGTTGCTGCTTGGCCATGCCCAGGCCGAACTCCCTGCCGGGCGCGCCGGTGGGAACCGTGGTCGTCATCTTCTTCAGCTGTCGCTGCGGCAGCAGCTTCCCTCCCAGCAGCGCCCGCCAGAACCTGCTCAGATCGCTGGTGGTGGTGACGGCCTCGCCCGCCGCGCCGGCCCAGCCGAGACTGAGCACGGTGGCGCGGAACGGGCGGGAGGTCTTGGCGTCCTCGGTGTAGCTCTGTGCGTGCGGCTTGGGCAGGAGCGGGGAGTCGCCGGGCAACGTGGTGTTCCGCAGCCTCAGCGGCGTGATGATCCGGCGCTTCACCTCCTTGCGCCAGGAGTTCTCGGTGGCCCGCTCGATGACCAGCCCGGCCAAGAGGTAGTTGATGTTCGAATAGCTCCAGCGGGAGCCGGGGGAGAAGAGCGGACGGTGGCCGACGCTGAGCGCCACCAGCCGCCGCGGGTTCATGCGCAGGAACCGGTAGGTGCGGTAGCCCCGCTCGGTGTGCATCTTCTTCTCGATGTCGCCCACGGAGTCATGCAGGCCGCTGGTGTGCTGGAGCAGATGTCTGATGGTGATCGCGCGCCCGTCGTTGCCGTTGCCGCGCACCAGCCCGGGAAGCCATCGTTCGACGCTGTCGTCAAGGGACAGGCGGCCCTCCGCCTCCAACTGCAGGATCACAGCGGCGACGAAGGTCTTGGTGTTGCTGCCCATCCGGAAGTGCCCGTCGAGCGGGATCGGCACCTTGCGGCCCCGCACCGCCGTACCGCTCGCCGCGGCCAGGTCACCGCCGGGTGAGACCACCCGCGCCTGCACTCCCAGCGTGCCGGCGTCGCGGATCGCGTTCAGATCCGCCTGCAAGGCCGCCCGATCGTATCCGGGCGACGATGCGTGAGCGGGACCCACTGCCAGCGCACCGACGGACGCGGCCACGGCCGCTGACGCCACGACCGCATGAAAACGACGCCGGCCCACACTCTTCATCAACACTCTTTGCCTCCCGGCAGATTCGATGCTGCCCACCCATGAATGTCTGGTGGGGTATCCGGTCAGGGCGCGGATCACGATGTCCTCCGGCGGACGGACACGAACATCCGCCGGAGGCTCCCGCCCGATATCCAGTCCATCACCGCGAGAGGCGGCGAACCTCCTGGCAACGGATGATCCGGATCGGGGCCCTGGATCCTTCCCCTCGGCTTAGGACCAGGACCCAGGTCCTGGTCCCGGTCCGGATACGGCTCCGCTGACTGCCGCAGCCGACGCCGCCACCCGGTGGTGCGCTCGCCGCCGTCCTGGAAGCTAAGGTCTTCGAGAGATGGCACCGGAACACGGAGGAGTGGTACACCCTGGCTCGCAGCGCGGTGGTGGGTCCTCCCCGCCGCGGTGCGCTCGTGATGGGATCAATCCTCGTGGACTCGATGAAGACCCCCTTCCGCGATGAGAGTGCACCGCCGACGCGGCTATGGAGGCGCCATCACGCTCGCCGCCCTGCACACCGCCCGCCACCACCACCGCATCGCGGTCCTCCAGGCATCCACGAACGGCGAGCCCGTCTACCGCCGTCTGGGCTTCCGCTCCTGCGGACAGTTCACCGAATACGCCGTCACCCCTGTGAACCGACGCCGTTGACCACTTCCGCAACAGGCCCTGGGCGCCACCGGCATCCGCGAGGTCCACGAGGCCTACCGGCGTCAGGTGCCGAGTGCGGTGCGCGGCGTGCCGGCCGTCAGTCGGGTGTCTCGGTCGACTCGGCCGACTCGGCGTCGTGGGTCACGGCCCAGCTGGCCAGCAGATTCAGGGCGTCCTGCGAGGGTGACGCGGGCTCGGCGGTGTAGGTGAGGAGGAACTGGCTGGGGTCGGTGCCCACGGGGGAAGGTCTCGAACGGCAGGTCGAGGTCGCCGACGACCGGGTGGTGGAGAAGCTTCACGCCGGTGGTGTGAATCCGGACGTTGTGGGCCGCCCAGCGGCGGCGGAAGTCCTCGCTGCGGGTGGACAGCTCCCCGATCAGCTCTGTCAGCCGCCGGTCGTAGAGATCGCGGCCGGCCTCGGCGCGCAGCATGGCGACCGTGTCGTTGGCGACCTTGTCCCATTCGCGGAAGAACTCGGTCGCACGCGGGTTGAGGAAGACGAACCTGGCGTTGTTCGGTGGCCGCACCGGGTCGGCGTAGACCGGGGAGAACAGGGCGCGCCCCAGGGTGTTGGCGGCCAGGATGTCCCCGCATCCGCTGAGGATGAAGGCGGGCGCGCCGGTCATTGAGTCCAGGACGCGCTGCACCGCGGGCCGTACGCGCTGCTGGGCCGGTCGGCGGCGCGGCGGACGGGTCGTGCCGGCACCGCGCAGGAGGTCGAGCAGGTGGATGCGCTCGGCCTCGTCGAGCTGCAGCGCTTGCGCGATGCCCTCGATGACACTCTCGGAGACGCCGGTGGCGTCGCCGCGCTCCAGCCGGGTGTAGTACTCGCTGGAGATGCCCGCGAGCAGGGCCACCTCCTCGCGGCGCAGCCCGGTGACCCGCCGACGCTCTCCGCCGTAGGCGGGCAGTCCGGCCTGCGCGGGGGTGACCTTGGCCCGTCGCGTGGCCAGGAATTCCCGGATCTCCGCACGGAAATCACCACGAATGTCGCGATCAGTGCCATAGGGGCCGTTTCTGCCTGCCATGTGCTCCACTCTACGAGCGCGCCCCTCTGCCAGGGGGTCCCTCTCAGTGACCCCCTCATCAGGGACCCCCACACTCCCGCGACAACCGGTTCTGTTGATGGTGAGAAACCCACGGCGGTGTGAAGGGGTCGGATACGGCGGCGCTCGTGCTTCACCGCCGCACACACCGGCTGCTGGGTGTCAGCGCCTGAAAGACATCCCAGGAGTTTTGAATGTCAAGCCGTAGCACTCTGGACATGATGCGACCAAGCGGTTGCTTCGTCGTAGAGCGTGCCGGTTTTCAGGCAGCCGTGCAGGATGCCGACGAGCCGGTTGGCCAGTTGGCGCAGCGCGGTGTTGTAGCCGACTCCGCGGTCTCGCTGCTTGTCGTAGTAGGCGCGGGCGCCGGCCGAGACGCGCATGGCTATGGAGGCCTGGGTCATGAGGGCGTCGATAAGCCGGTCGTTGTGCACGAACCGGGCCAGGACGGCTTTCTTCTTGCCCGAGGCCCGGGTGATGGGGCTGGTCCCGGCGTAGTTCTTGCGGGACTTGGCGCTGGCGTAGCGGTTGCGGTCGTCGCCGAACTCTGCGAGCACCCGGGCGCCGAGGATCGGTCCCAGCCCGGGCTGGGAGACGATGATCTCAGCGGCCGGGTGCTGGCCAAAACACTCCTCCACCTGCCCCTGCAGGACCTTGACCTGCTCGCCGATCACGGCCAGGACCGCGACCATTGCCCGGACCGACGCGGCGTAGGCAGCGGTGACGACCTCGGGTTGGCCCAGATGTTCGGCGCGCAGCGCCGCCTGGATCTCACTCGCGCGGGCGGTGAGGTCACCGCGCCGGCGGGCGCGCTTGAGGGCCGCGCTAATCTGCCCGACCGTCAGCTTCCCAGCCGAGGCCGGGTCGGGCGCCTTGGCCAGCAGGTCCAGCGTCTCGGCGGCATCCAGGTCCTCGAACGCCGCGAGGGCGGCGGGGAAGTACTCACGCAGCGCGTGCCGCAGCCGTTGCCCAGCCCGGGTCCGTTCCCAGATCAGCGTCTTGTGGGTGCGGGCGACGACCTTGATCGCTTCGGCCTGCGGGCTGTCACCGGCGATCGGGCGCAGCTGGTGGGAGTCGGTGCGGACCATGTCGGCCAGCATGTGCGCGTCGGCCGCGTCGCTCTTGGCACCCGAGATCCCCAGCCGCTCCCGGTAGCGGGCGGCCTGCAACGGGTTGACCGCGAACACCCGCCTCGGCCCAGTCATCGCCAACGAACAGTCGCAACAGCTCTCCCCACCCAGTAAACGATCACCACCAGCAGCCTGCGGGAGAACCATCAGCGACCTAATCAAGCAGTGCTCACACCAACACGGTGGGCAACGACATCCCAGAAGCGATCAACTCTCCCGGCCAACCGGCGGGGGCACTGTCTTTCAGCAGGACTCCAAGTCCAGGACAACCAAGTGCTCACCTACCGGGCGGCTACCAACCACCGAGTCTGCCGCAAGGCGACTCGCTAACACTGATTAGGAAAGCCCATGAGCAAGGTCATTCTTGTCACCGGTGCCGGACGCGGTCTTGGCACGGATATCGCCCGCCAGGCCCTCGCCGTGGGCCACCAGGTCGTCGCCACCGGCCGCCGCCCAGAAGAGGTCGAGACGACCCTGGGCGGGCCGCAGGACAACCTGCTGGTCACCAGACTTGACGTCACCAGCCTCGAGGACGCCCAGGCCGCCATCGACCGCTTCGGCCGCATCGACGTCCTGATCAACAACGCCGGCAACTTCTACGCCGGCTACTTCGAGGAGATCACGCCCGCGCAGATGCGCCGGCAGATGGAGACCAACCTCTTCGGCCCGATGAACGTCACCCGCGCCGTCCTGCCCGTCATGCGAGCACGGCGCGCCGGCCATGTCATCACCATCTCCTCGACCGCCGGCCTGGTCGGCATGGAGTTCTGCGCCGCCTATGCCGCCTCCAAGTTCGGCGTGGAGGGCTGGATGGAGTCGCTGCGCTACGACGTCGAGCCGTACAACATCTGCACCACGGTCGTGGAGCCCGGCTTCTTCCGCACCGAACTCCTCGTGGACGGCTCCACCACCTGGCCCGAACTGTCCATCGACGACTACGCCGCGCGGACCGCCCCGACGATCGAGGGCTGGAAGCGCATGAACGGCCGGCAGGGCGGCGATCCCGCCAAGCTCGCCCGCGCCCTGCTGACCCTCGCCGACCAGGACAAGCCGCCGCAGCGCTTTGTCGCCGGCGCGGACGCCATCGAGGCCGTCCAGGCCAAGGCCCAGGAGCTCCTCGCCCAGGCCGAGGCTTCACGCGGGCTGGGCGGCGACCTGGCCTACGACGACACCCACGCCTGAGCGACGCGCCCCGCCCGGTACGCCTTCGGCAGCTGACCCGCTGGCCGGGAAACGGCACCGGAGCCGGCAGCGCGGGCCAGGCCATGACCACCGGCCGGCGACGTCCACCGCGGCCGACGCGGCGAAGGCCCTGACGTTCATGTCGTCGCGAGCGGCGGCGATTTTCACCGCGGCCATCTCGAAGTCGCTGAGGCGGAGTGGACCGACGCGATGGCGCCGGGGTTCGGCTTGGCACGTGGCCGCTCAGGCCCTCGCTCCTGAACTACTGGAGTTCTTCGTCGCCTGATGGCGTGTGGGCGATGTGCTCGGGCGGTCGGGTCGGCCGTCTTCGGGGGAAGCCCCATCCACAGGACCGGCGGTGAGCCTGCCGTCAGCCATCGACAGCACGGTGTCCACCCGCGCCAGCGTGGCCAGATCATGCGTGACCATGACGGTGGCCAGCCCGTTCCGCTTGGTGAGCGTGGCCAGCAGGGACACGATCCGCTCGCCCCTGTGCTGGTCGAGCGCGCTCGTCGGCTCGTCGACCAGCAGCACCTCCGGCTCGTTCATCAGCGCGCGGGCGATGTTGACGCGCTGCCGCTCGCCGCCGGAGAGCTGGTGCGGACGCTTGTCCTCCTTGTCGGAAAGGTCCATGGCGGCGAGCAGCTCGCGCGCCCGGACCGCGGCCTCCCTCGTCGAGCGGCCGGACAGGTCGGCCATGACGAGCAGCTGGTCGAGCGCGGTGAGTGAGGCCAGGAGATTCGACTGCTGGAACACGATGCCGATGTGCTCACGGCGCAGCCGCGTCCTGGCGGCCTGGCTCGCGCCGGACACCTCGTGCCCGGCGACCGACACCGTGCCGGAGACGGGGGTGATGAGGGTGGCGGCCACGGCGAGCAGGCTGGACTTGCCCGAGCCCGACGGGCCGACGACTGCGGTGAACTCGCCGCGTTCGACCGTCAGATCGACGTGGTCGAGCGCGGTCAGCGTGCGGTCGCCGTCGGGATAGGTCAGGACGATGTCGGTGAGCTTCAGAGTCATCGGGAGGCTCCCAGCGCGGTCAGCGGGTCAACGGAGGTGATCTTGCGGATGGCCAGTGCCGCCCCGAGCGCGCCCAGCAGGATCATCACGACGACGGGTACGACGGTCGTCGCGGCCGACAGGACGAACGGGACGAGTCCCTCGGCCAGCGCGCCGACGCCCGCGCCGATCGCGCCGCCGAGGCCGGCCCCGAGCAGCAGCACGATGACGGCCTGGGCGAGCGCGTCGCGCATGAGGTATCCGGTGCCGGCGCCCAGCGCCTTCAGCACGGCCACGTCGCCGCTGCGCTGGATCGTCCAGACGGTGAAGAAAGCGCCGATGACCAGCGCCGAGATGGCGAACAGGAAGCCGCGCATGAGCTGCAGCGAGCTGTTCTCGGAGGAGAAGGAGCCGATCGCGGTCGGCGCCGCGTCCAGCGGCACCGCCGTGGTGCCCAGCCGCTCGTCGGTCGCGGAGAGATCGAGGCCGGGGTCCGTGCGCAGTGCGATGACCGTGGCCACGGTGTCGGCCCCGCCCTGGCGGCCGATCCACTCCCAGTCGCCGATGCTGATCCACGCGACGGGCGTGTGGCTGTAGGAGGCCGTCGCGCCGGTGCCCGCGACGGTGAAGTCGCGGCCGAAGATCTGTACCTCGTCTCCCGCCGTCAGCCCGCTCTCCTCGGCGAGGCCGGTCGAGAGCACGACCCTGCCGGTGCCGACGGCCCCGCCGTACGCCTTGGCCAGCTCGTCGCCCGGTTGCACACCGAAGATCGCGGCCGCGGCGCCGGTCTCGCCGTGGGTCAGCCGTCCCATCGTGATGCCGAGCCGTTCGGCGGCTGCGACGCCCGCCGCCTTCCGCCACTCCCGCCAGGTCTCCTCGGTGATGCGGCTGTCGGAGAAGGACGGCTTGGCGGGCTCGCCGTCCGGCCCCTTGCCGGTGGAGAAGACGATGCGGTCGGCGGGCAGCTGCGTGACGGCGGAGATGTTCTCCTGGGCCAGCCCGGCCGTGAGGCCGGACAGCATGGTCACCAGAAGTGTGGTGAGCAGGACGACGGCGCCCATGAGGGCGAATCGTCCCTTGGCGAACCGCAGGTCTCTGAGCGCCACGAACACGGCGCATCCCCCCGTTGGTCTGAGTTGATCTGGACGCTGCCCAGCGTGCGGGAGCGACCGTCTCGGGCGCATCGTGAAGAGGACGCGGTCGCCGGGGTCGCGTACGCGGGCCGTACGGCCCTCGTGACGTGCGGGGTGCTGCTCGGGATCCTGTACGCGGCGGGGATCGTCGTCGAAGGGCGGCTGCCGCACGTCGGCGGTCCCACCCATCTGTGGCTGGGACGCATCTGGCTGGCGGCGGTGACGCTGGGCTGGGCGGCGCTGGCGGTGAACTCGCCGCAGTTCGTCTGGCTCGCCTTCCCGCTCTTCTTCGCCTACCTGCACCTGCTGCCCCTGGCCGCGGCGCTGCCCGGCGTCGTCCTGCTCACCGGCGCGGCCATCGCCGCGGCCGGCTGGCACGCGGCGGGCCTCACCCCTCCGCAGGTGATCGGTCCCACCACCGGCGCGGCGGTGGCGACGCTCATGGCGCTGGTCTACAAGGCGCTCTACTCCGAGAGCGAGCAGCGCCGGCTGCTCATCGACGACCTGGTCAGTACCCGCGGAAAGCTCGTGCGGATGGAGAGCGAGACGGCCAGGCTGGCCGAGCGCGAGCGCCTGGCCAGAGAGATCCACGACACGCTGGCCCAGGGCATGTCCAGCATCATTCTGCTGCTGCGCGCGGCCCGCCGTGACCTCACGAACCGGCCGGCGGACGCCGAGCTCCGCATCACCGAGGCCGAACGGGCCGCCCAGGAGAACCTCGAGGAGGCCCGCAACTTCGTCCGCGCCCTGGCCCCGCCCGCCCTGCAGCACTCCTCGCTGACCGCCGCGCTGCGCAGGATCACTGACTCGGCCGCCGTGGGCACCGCCACGCGGGTGCGCTTCGAGGTCGCGGGCGAGCCGGTGCCACTGCCCGCCGACCACGACCTCGCGCTGCTGCGCATCGCGCAGGGCGCGCTGGGCAACGTCAGCCGCCACTCCGAGGCCGAGCACGCCGGAGTGACCCTCACCTTTCTGGACGACCTGGTGGTGCTGGACATCTACGACGACGGCCGCGGCTTCGACCCGGCCCAGACCCAGGTGGGTACGGCAGGCACCGGGTACGGTCTGCGCGCCATGCGCGACAGGGTGACGGCGCTCGGCGGCAGCCTCACCATCGAGTCGACCCCGGGGGAGGGCACCGCGGTCGCCGCCACGCTGCCCCTGCCCTTCAGCGAGGAGGGCCGGTGACCGCGCCGATCACGATCCTCCTGGTGGACGATCATCCTGTGGTCCGCTCGGGCCTCAGGGCGATGCTCGCCGGGCAACACGACTTCGAGCTGATCGGCGAGGCCGCCACCGGAGAGGAGGGCGTCGCGGCGGCGGTCGCCCTCGCCCCCGATGTGGTCCTGATGGATCTCCAGCTCGGCGCGGGCATCCACGGCAGCGAGGCGACCAGGCGGATCGTCGCACTCGACGGGCCCAGGGTCCTGGTGCTCACCACCTTCGACACCGACGCCGACATCCTCGCCGCCATCGAGGCGGGCGCGATCGGTTACCTCCTCAAGGACGCCCCCTCCGACGACCTCCACGCCGCGATCCGTTCCGCCGCGACGGGCGGCAGCGCGCTGGCGCCGAGCGTCGCGTCACGGCTGCTCGGAAGGGTACGGGGGCCTGACACCACCCTCAGCTCGCGGGAACTGGAGGTACTCGGCCACGTCGCCGAGGGGCTGTCCAACCGGCAGATCAGCAAGCGGATGTTCCTGAGCGAGACGACCGTGAAGACGCATCTGGTGCACATCTACGCCAAGCTCGGGGTCGACTCGAGAACAGCCGCGGTCGCCACAGCCACTCGAAAGGGACTCATCCGGCCCTCGTGAGTCACTTGGGATGTGAAAGACCACCAGTACTCTGCCGATCGCCGATGGGACACGTACCGCGACTGGATCGCGCGAGGGTGGAGGTGATGTCGACCCGCTCGTTGTCGGGGCTGGTCGGCCGGCCGCGGCTGCCGAACCGTTTTCGGCGGGCAGCTTGGCCGCTTCTGCGCTGGTGCTGCGATGCCGGGGGAACATCGTGGTCCTCTCTTCAGGGTGATGCGAAGGCCCCCGTGCAGCTGCGCGGGAGAGGCCGGTGCTCGAGGAGCGGGGTGGCGGTGGGGATGGGGTGTGCTTCGGGCAGCTCAGATCTGGACCGGGCTCTCACACGGCCACGGTGACCTCGACGTGGGTGACGGCCGGTTCGACGAGCATGCCGATGCCGCCGCCGGTGACGACAGTCAGATCGACGCCGCCGTCGAGGGAGGCGTCCACGCTGTGGCCGGTCATCGGGTCGCCTCGGGATCGACGCGGACCACGCCTTGCAGGAGCCGCTTCTGGCGGCCGCCTGCGTCCACGAGCTCCAGACCGTAGACGGCCTGCCGCCACTCCCACCCAGCCGACTCCTGAAGTGATGACGATCCGGCCGTTGCTGGGGAGCGTCATCGCCGTGGTGCGGCCGCACATGGGCGCGCAGCTGGCAGCCTGCCAGGTCCAACGGGCCCGGGTCGGGCGGCTTGCTGGTGAGAGTCAGCGCCAGCTCGTAGTTAGTGCCCTGCTCGATGAGCAGGTCCAGGGTCGCAGCGGCCATGGGCGGGAGGGTGACAGGCGGAAGCGGTTACCGTCCGTGCCCGCGCCGAAGGAAGCGCCGCCCCTTCCACCGTTTGACTACCCTAAGTGACGGAAATACAGCATTGGGTAACAGTGGGGATGGTGCTCCGCGCACATCCCCCAAGTGAGAGGTGGAGCAGCGATGACCGAACAGCTGGTACAGATTCCCATTTCCCTCGCCGACGCTGAGGACGAGGCGACCGCCCAGGGCACCTACCGCCTGTACTGGTACGGGATGGGCCACAAGAAGACGCGCAACGAGGCCTATGCCTTCGCCGCCTCCCGGGGGGAGGGGCACCAACTGGCCGACATCCCCTCCGACTCATGGCGCACCAGTGCTGCCACATACCTCGACGGTCCGGCGTGGATCTTCTCCTGGAGGGGTGACAGCTATGGCGAGGGCAACGTCGTGCTCCACCCCAACGGGACGATTGGCACCGTGGAGGACGGAAACCAGCAGCTTCCCTTCCTCATCAGCTACATCGCATAACTGCCGTCGTCGGCTCGGTTGAAGGTTTGGCCCTACCGCTGAGGCGGTGCGGCCAAACCTCTTTCGTCTCCGGGCAAACTCGCTTTGCCGGCGATCCCCGCCACACCGTGGATGTGACGCACAGTAGGTGCTTGACCCCGGGGATTTCTCATCCACGCTACGGCGGGTGACCTAGCAGGCATCAGCTGACACTGGTCGCTCACCCTGGACACACGGGAGGCCGCCCCGCGCCGCGCCGGCGCCGGTGCGGGCAGAAAACGCGACACTCAGTGGTGGTGACGCCGCGAGCGGACCTTATCCAAGAAGTGGTGAGCCTTCTGCTTGGCGTGCGGATCCCCGGCCACCCGCTTGACCTTCTCGACGTCCCGCTTGCGCGGACGGCACAGGTACGCGCGCACCTTGTCCATGAGCGAAATCATGCGCACCCCCTACCCAGAAAGGGCCCCGCCACCGCCCTGACCTGCACGAGGGGCAGAAGACCCCGTCTGCGTGCTCAAGCACCTCCACTGCCACCGCGAGCCGGGCCGATGCCTTGGCCAGCTTCGCCGACGAGGGCAAGCGTTGTGGTGCGGTGCTTGAGCTTGTACCAGCCCCGTGCCGCGGGCTTGTAGCGCGACCAGGCGGGTTTGATGACCAGCCCTTCAACGCCTGCGACATGCAGTGACCAGAACCACGTCCAAGCCTCGATCGGATCGGCGGTCTGCATCGATAGTGCCAGCACCGAGGCCGGGGGCACAGCCACGAACAGCTTTTCCAGGATCCGTCGGCGTTCGGTCAGGGGCAGTCCTGCCACGTCGCGGCCTCGGGTACGCAGGATGTCGAACAGGATGTAGTGGCACGGCTCGGTTCGGGAAAGGTCTTCAGCCCGGCGACCGGCCATGTTACGGCGCTGGAGCGCCGTGAAATCGAGTCGCCCGTCCGGCGCCCAGCGCACGATCTCCCCGTCCACGACCGTCGCTGCGGGCAGGTACTCATGCAGCGCCCACGCCACCTCGGGGAACAGGTCGTTGAGGTGGGCCCCGCGCCGGGATTGCAGGTGCACCCCGCGGTCCTCGGTGACCATGGCGATGCAGCGGAACCCGTCCCACTTCGGCTCGTACAGGTAGCTCCCCGCCGGGCCCTCGGGCAGTCGGTCGACTGCTTTGGCCCGCATCGGCTCAATCGCGCCTCGGAGCTGCACCTCGTCCCCTGTTCACTCGGGGGAGGTGATGCCTTTGTCGCTTATGACCTGTGGTTAGGGCCTACCCCGGTACAGCGGAAGGGAACGGCATCAGCAACACCGGGCCACCTGCGCTTACACGGTAGGGGCAACGTCGCCGCGTTCCTCCAGCGTTCCGGCGAGCCAGCAACCCCTCCCGCACCCGCTCGGGAACCGTTCGGCATGGGCGACGTTTATGGCCAGCAAGTCGGTCAGCTTGTCGGCGTCGGTGACCGAGCGCTCCCGGAAGCGTACCTCGTCGTCCACCAACCCCGAGCGCTGTGGCCGCTGGAGAACGAGGGGGAGCTCGCCGCGATCTACTCCTGGTCGTTCCTGCTGATCGCGGCACTGGGTCCGGGGGCGTGGGCGCTCGACACGCTGCTGGCACGCGCGCGCGGGCGCAAGTCCGTCACGCCTCCCCGAACGGCCTGACCGGCCCGCTGGTACGGGGGGCCGCCGCGCATGTTGTCATACTGTGCGACACACACTATTGTGACACACATGCCAAGCGATGAGCTCCTCTCGGCGCACCTGCAGGAACTGCGCAGAGGAACTGTCGTGCTCGCCTGCCTGCTCATCCTCAAGCAGCCCAACTACGGGTACGCGCTGCTCGACCTGCTCGACCGGCGCGGCTTCGCCGTCGACGCCAACACGCTGTACCCCCTCCTGCGCCGCCTCGAGAAGCAGGGGCTCCTGACGAGCGACTGGAACACCGAGGAGTCCAGGCCGCGCAAGTTCTACCGGACGAGCGCCGAGGGCGTCGCGCTCGCCGACACCCTGAGCCGCGACTGGGACGCGCTCCACACCGCGTTCCGCACGCTGAAAGGCGAGTCATGACCACCTCGCGCACCCTCACCGACCGCTACGTCGAGGCGACCCTGCGCCGCGTGCCGGGAAGGCAGCGCCCCGACATCGAGAGGGAGTTACGCGCCTCGATCGCCGACGCCGTCGACGACCACCTGGCGGCGGGCAGCGACCCGGCGGAGGCGGAGCTCGCGGTCCTCACCGAGCTCGGCGACCCCGCGCGGCTGGCCGCGGGCTACGCCGACCGCCCGCTCCATCTCATCGGCCCAGGCCTCTACCTCGACTACGTGCGCGTGCTGACGGCCCTGCTCGCGACGGTCGTGCCCGCGGTCGCCGCCGTCGTCGGGCTCATGCGGGGCCTCCATGGCGCCCCAGCCCCGAGCGTGGCAGGCGACACTCTCCGCGCGGCTCTCACGGCCGGTCTCCACATCGCGTTCTGGACGACGCTCGTCTTCATGATCATCGAACGCACCGCCGCCTCGCGCGGGACCCCCGCACGGCCATGGACTCCTGCCGCGCTACCCGATCCGCCGCCCAGCCGCCGCGCCAGGTACGGCGAGCTGATCGCCCTGACCGTGGTGACGGTCCTGTTCACCACCTTCATCCTGCTCTCGCCCGTGGTGAGCACCGAGACGGACGCGGATGGCGACGCCATCGGCCTGTTCTCACCCCGGCTGTGGGAGACGGGCGAAGTCCACCTCTTCATCGCCCTGGTGATCGCCAGTCTCGCCTTCGCCTACGCCAGGCACCACGTCCGCTGGAGCGTTCCCTTCGCCGTCGCGGGCTCGCTGGTCGACCTCGCCTGCCCGCTCATGCTGATCTGGCTGGCGGCGAACGACAGGCTGCTGAACCCCGCCTTCGTCCAGGCGACAGGCTGGCCGCCGAGCGTTCCGCGGTGGATCACCACGGGGCTCGTCGTGCTCTCCATCGGCACGCTCGTCCACACCGTCCTCGACGGGCTCGCCCGCGCGCGCCGCCGCTGAGCCACGTCCCCTGCGCTGGCCTCTCCTGCCCTGGAACCGCCCACCGAAATCCCGAACTGCCCATCGGAATCTCGAACCGCCCAGCGAAATGAGGAACAGCCGTGAAAGCGATCGTCTACGAGAAGTACGGCTCGGCCGACGTCCTGCGCTACACCGACGCCGACAAGCCCTCCGTCGGCGACGACGAGGTGCTCGTACGGGTCAGCGCGGCCTCGATCAACCACGGCGACCTGTTCGCCATGCGCGGCTCCCCCCGCCTCGGGCGCCTGGCGTTCGGGATCGGCCGCCCCAGGCAGAACGTCCTGGGCCGGGCCGTCGCGGGGACGGTGGACGCGGCCGGCCGCGACGTGACGCGGTTCAAGGTCGGCGACGAGGTGTTCGGCGAGGTGAACCAGCGGGGCTTCGCCGAGTACGTCGCGGCGAAGCAGACCCTCCTGGCCGCCAAGCCTGCGGAGGTCACCTTCGAGCAGGCGGCCACCCTTCCCGTGGCGGCCGAGACCGCCCTTCGGGCGTTACGGCTCGGCGCGGTCGCGCCCGGCGGGAAAGTACTCGTCAACGGGGCCTCCGGCGGGGTCGGCACCTTCGCCGTGCAACTGGCGAAGAAGCTCGGCGCGCAGGTGACCGGCGTCTGCAGCACCCGCAACGTGGATCTGGTGCGCTCCATCGGCGCCGACCACGTGATCGACTACACCCGCGAGGACGTCACCCGGGGGAAGGTCCTGTTCGACGCCGTCATCGACCTCGTGGGCAACCACCGGCTCTCGGCGTTCCGCAGGGTGCTCACGCCGAAGGGCGTCTACGTCTCCTCCAGCGGCAGCGGCGGCCCGGTGCTCGGCCCCATCCCGCGGCTGGTCGCCGCCACCCTCGTCTCGCCCTTCGTGAGCCAGCGGCTCCGCGGCCTGTTCGCCACACACGACGTCGAGGACCTGGCCCATCTCGCCGCGCTCGTCGTGGCGGGGCGGATCACCCCGGTGATCGAGCGGACGTATCCGCTGTGCGAGACCCCCGACGCCATCCGCTCCCTGGAGGCCGAACACGCGCGCGGCAAGATCGTGCTCACCGTGTGACGGCGCTCAGCTGGGCGCGCCGGGAGCCAGTCGAGCGTGACCCCGAAATAGGTCCGGTGCTGCACTCGGACGAGGCCGGCGAGCTCAGGCAGGCGTTGACCGGGTGGGCGGAGACGATCGTCCAGAACTAGAGAAGCGGCCCCCCGATGAAGCAGGGGGCCGCCGCTCGATCGACCTACTTGCGCTTGCTGACCTCGTCGGTGAGCTGCGGGACGACCTTGTGCAGGTCGCCCACCACGCCGAAGTCGGCCAGCTCGAAGATCGGCGCCTCAGGGTCCTTGTTGATCGCGACGATGGTCTTCGCGGTCTGCATGCCGGCCCTGTGCTGGATCGCGCCCGAGATGCCGGCGGCGATGTACAGCTGCGGCGAGACGGCCTTGCCCGTCTGGCCGGAGCAAACCCTCAACCTGATGAACGACGATCCTGACGGCACCAGAACCGCAGCAGCATGGGCGGCCGACCACCTGCGCGACGGAGAGGAGTGGGTGAGCCGTCTGCAACACGCGGGAATCCCCAGCGGCATCTCCCGGACGATCACTAACCACGTGTTCACTTACGCGTGGCCCACACTTCTGAGCAAGATCCAAACGCGCGAGATCGTCAGCGACTGCAACACCCGCCTCGGTCGCGCCGTCCTCACTCTCACTCCTGACGAGCACGAGGTGTTGCGGGCATCTGCCGACGAACGTGGCGACCTGGCCGTCCACATCCTCCTCGACGCCATCGACCCCTACCTGCTCAAGCTGCATGACGGCACATGGCAACCCGGGCGCGCCAGTCTGCCGACGTACTTCGTCGGGGCCTGCATCGATGAGCGCTCCCGAGGCCTGAAATCGCGATCGTGAGGCTGCGGCGTGCCGGTGTGCGCCTGGTGTCGGCTCTGGGCGACACTAGCTGGATGTCGCTGTCGGCTGTTCGTGCGCTCACCAAGGCTCACACCAACGGAACCGGTTGGGCCATGACCGGTGTCGTGGACAAGAAGTCCGGCTTCCACTTGGAGGACATCAGCCACGACGGGCACTGGTTCGCGGACTCGATCAGCGTCGAGCGCATCGCGGTCGCATCCTTCTCTGACCTGGACTACCGCAGGTCCCGCGACAACTCCAAGAACTACCACGTCTTCGGCCTCGGTGACTGCAAGGTCGTATCGGCTCCCGAGGTGGTCACACTGCCGACTGGGACCACGGACCCCTTGGGCTACTACGCACCCCGCGTGAAGCTCGCCGCCAGCTACCGGATGCCTGACCTGCTGCAGGAGAAGTGGCTGTCCAGCGCCCAGATGATGAGGTTGGACTCGCTCTGATGCGTCGCCTTGACGGTATTCGGCGTCGACGGCCTCTTCGCCGGGAACGACGAGATCGGCCTGGGCGCCTACGCCGCCTTCACCCGCGCCGGGCTCCGGGTGCCCGAAGACGTCGCCATCGTCGGCTACGACAACGTCAGCCGGATCACCAGCGTCCACGAGCGGTTGCTCACCACGATCGACCCCAACCTGGAGGAGGTTGGCACGGCCGCTGTGGGACATCTGCTGCGGGCCATCGGCGGTGACCACTAACCGGGACTGTTCACTGTGGACTGCACCCTGGTCGAGGGGTACACCACTGTCGGCGGAACGGTGCCCCCACCCCCGATCGAGGTGGTGTTCTCGCGCTGAGGTCGGCGACGAGCATGGCGAGCCGTAGCGGTAGAGCGTCAAACGACGGCGGCCACCTCCGCGTAGTGGCAGGCGGCCGGATGACCGTGGCCGCGGTCGATCAGTTCGGGCGCCTGTTCGACGCAGATCGCCCGCTCGCCCTCGCTGAGCCGGGTGACCTTCGGGCAGCGGGTGCGGAAGCGGCAGCCGCTCGGCGGGCTGACCGGGTTGGGCACGTCGCCGCCGATGACGATCCGCTCGCGCGCCCTGACGCGTTCGCGGCGCGGGTCGGGCAGCGGGATGGCCGAGATGAGTGCCTGGGTGTAGGGGTGGGCGGGCCGCTCGAACAGCTCGTCCCTGTCGCCGACCTCGACGACCCGGCCAAGGTACATGACCGCGACCCGGTGCGCGATGTGCCGCACCACCGACAGGTCGTGCGCCACGAACAGGTAGGCCAGGCCCAGTTGCTCCTGCAGGTCCTGGAGCAGGTTCACCACGCCTGCCTGGATCGACACATCGAGCGCTGACACCGGCTCGTCCAGCACGATCAGCTCGGGCCGCGTCGCCAGCGCCCTGGCGATGCCGACGCGCTGGCGCTGGCCGCCGGAGAACTCGTGCGGATACCGGTTGCCGTGCTCGGGGTTGAGACCGACGGTGGCCAGGAGCTCGCGTACCCGCTCCGGGCCCTCCCGGCGGTAGGTTTCGTGGATGCGCAGCGGTTCGGCGATGGCGTCGCTGACGGTCATCCGAGGGTCGAGGGAGGCGTACGGGTCCTGGAACACGATCTGCATGCGCCGGCGCAGCCGCCGCATCTCCGCGGCGCTCGCGCTCCGGAGGTCCTGGCCGTCGAACCGCACCGTTCCGGAGGTGGGCGGCCGCAGGTTGAGCACGGCCCGGCCGGTGGTCGACTTTCCGCAGCCCGACTCGCCGACCAGGCCGAGGGTCTCGCCCCGGTGCAGGTCGAAGGAGACTCCGCAGACGGCGTGCACCTGTCCCGTGGTGCGCGGGATCAGGCCCTTTCCGCGTACCGGATAGTGCTTGACCAGGTCCTGCACCGACAGCAGCGGCGACCCGCTCATGCTGCGCCTCCATCGTGGTCTGCCGAGGTCAGGGCGAAGACGTCCTCGGGGCGGCGGCCTTCCAGGTCGGCGGAGAAGTGGCAGGCGGCCAGGTGGCCGGGGGCGGTGGCGAGCAACTCGGGCTCGGCGCTATGACACCTCTCCTGCCGCATCGGGCAGCGCGGCCCGAACGGGCACCCGGGCGGCAGATCGAGCAGCGACGGCGGCGAGCCGGTGATCGGGACCAGCCGCTCGCCCCTGCGGGCGTCGTCCAGCCGGGGCAGGCTCCCGATCAGTCCCAGCGTGTACGGCATGCGCGGCTCGTAGTAGATGGCGTCCACCTCCCCGAGCTCCACCGGCCGGCCCGCGTACATGACCAGGACCCGGTCGGCGCTTCCCGCGATCACGCCGAGGTCGTGGGTGATCAGCACCATGGCGGCGCCGGTCGCCGCCCGCGCGGTCTCCAGCGCCCGCAGCACCTGCGCCTGGACGGTGACGTCGAGCGCGGTGGTGGGCTCGTCGGCGATGATGACGTCGGGGTCGTTGGCCATCGCGGTCGCGATGACCACGCGCTGGCGCATACCGCCGGAGAACTCGTGTGGGTAGTCGCGGGCGCGTTCCTTCGGCCGGGGGATCTGCATCATCGCCAGCAGCTCGACCGCGCGCTCGCGGGCCGCCGCGGCGCTGACGGCGTTGTGCGCCCTGACCGCCTCGGCGATCTGGTCGCCCACCGGATGGACGGGGTTGAGCGAGGTCATCGGGTCCTGGAAGATCATCGCGATCCGGCCGCCGCGGATGGCCCGCAGCTCCTTGTCCGGCGCCCCGACCAGCTCCTGTCCGCGGAAGCGGACCGAGCCGCCGACCTTCGCCGATCCCGGCAGCAGGCCCATCACCGCCATCGAGGTGACCGACTTGCCCGAGCCGGACTCGCCGACGATGCCGAGCACCTCGCCCCGCCGCAGCGCGTAGCTGACCCCGCGCACCGCCCTGACCAGGCCGTCCTCGGTGGGGAACGACACGGTGAGGTCCTCGACCTCCAGCACGATCTCGTGCTCGCTCATGTGCGCACCTTCCGCTGCGTCGGGTCGAAGGCGTCGCGCAGCCCGTCCCCGATGAAGTTGATGGTCAGGGCGATCATCACGATGAACGCGCCGGGGAAGTAGAACAGCCACGGCCGGGTGCTGACCGCCGTGTCGGCCTCGCTGACCAGCAGGCCGAGCGAGGTGTCGGGCGGCTGGACGCCCAGCCCGAGGAACGACAGCGCCGTCTCCACCAGGATGGCGGCGGCCACGAGGATCGTGACGTTGACGATGATCGGCCCGAGCGCGTTGGGGATCAGGTGGCGGAAGATGATCCACCGGTCAGTGGCGCCGAGCGCGCGGCTGGCCTCGACGTACTCCTTCTCGCGCAGCGACAGGATGACGCCGCGCACCACGCGGGAGACGTAGGCCCATTGCAGGGAGGCGATGACGAGGGCGACGAACCACCACGAGCCCGACGTGCCGCGGGTCAGCACCGCGGCGACCGCCAGCAGCGGCAGCGTAAGGACCAGGTCGGCGATGCGCATCATCACGCTGTCGGTGACGCCCCGGTAGTAGCCGGAGAAGGCGCCCCACAGGGTGCCGACCAACCCCGCTAGGAGCGCGATGAGCAGGGCGATCTCGATCGAGCGCTGGGTGCCGCGCAGCACCTGGGCGAAGGTGTCGTGGCCGAGGTTGTCGGTGCCGAACGGGTGCTCCAGGGAGGGCGGGACGGACACCGCCGAGGTGATGTCGGCGTAGTCGTAGCGCCACAGGGCGCCGCCGGCGAAGGCCAGCAGGACGACGGCGGCGAACAGCACCAGGCTGGCCACGGCCGCCCGGTGCCGCAGGAATCGGCGCAGCACCAGCTCGCGCTGAGTGCGCTGGCGCACTCTGTCGTCACTCATAGCGGATCCTGGGGTCGAGGAGGGCGTACAGGAGGTCGGCGATGAGGTTGAACACGATGACCGCCACGGCCACGACGAGCAGCCACGCGAGCACCGCGTAGGCGTCGCGCTGGTTGATCGAGGAGACGAGGAAGTCGCCGAGCCCGCGCCATTGGAAAACCGTCTCGGTGATCACCGCGCCGGAGATCAGGGAGGCGAAGTCGAGCGCGGTCACCGTGGTCATGGGGATGAGCGCGGTGCGCAGTGCGTGCCGTACGACCACGCGTCGACGCGTCAGCCCCTTGGCCCGCGCAAACAGGACGTAGTCGCTGTTGAGCACGTCGAGCATCGAGGCCCGCTGGAACCGGCTCCACGCGCCGAACGAGATCAGCGCCAGCGAGATCGTCGGCAGCACCATGTGGCCCGCCGCGTCGGCCAGCTGGGCCCAGACGCCGCCGTCCACGACCACCGATTTCTCCCCGATGGTGTACACCACCTGGTCGCCGACGAGCTGGTTGAGCGAGATCCCGCCCTGCTTGAGCAGGACCGCGAACCAGAACGACGGCATCGACAGGAACAGGAACGCCGCGAAGGTGAACCCGTAGTCGATGCTCGAGTACTGCTTTACCGCGCTGAGCACGCCGACGACCACGGCCAGCAGCAGCGCGAGGACGACGGCCACCGCGATGAGCCGCAGCGTGACGCCGAATCGGGCAGCGATCTCGTGGCCGATGTCCAGGTTGGTCCGCACCGAAGGGCCGAAGTCCCCGCGCACCACGCCGGTCATCCAGGTCCAGTAGCGCTGCAGCACCGGCTGGTCCAGGTGCAGCCGGTGTTCCTCGACCGCGATGACCTGCGGGGACGGCGGCGGGTTGCGGCCCTTGAGGTTGGCCAGCGGATCGCCGGACATCGTCACGAGCAGGAACACGACGAACGTCGACGCGACGATCACCGGGATGGAGATCAGGAGACGGCGGAAGGTATAGGTGAGCACGATAGGGGTCACCGGCTCTCTGTGGCAGGGGCTTTGGTTACCCAGTGCAGTCGCTCCGCCTCGCTCGCACTTCGTCGGATGCGACGTAAGATCTGCGCCACTTCATAGGATTCGATGAACATTCGGTGAGCGTGACGTCGCAAGATGCCCGCATGTCGGCTTCTCTGGTGATTCGCGGTGGCACGGTTCATGACGGCGGCGGCGGCCCTGGCCGGGTCGCGGACGTCCTGGTCGAAGGCGATCGGATCGTCGCCGTAGGCCCCTCGGCAGGCGGCCACGACGCGCCTGTACTGGACGCCACCGGGCTGGTGGTCGCCCCCGGATTCGTGAACGTGCTCAGCCACGCGTACTTCGCCCTGGAGAAGGACGGCCGTGGCCTGTCCGACCTCTACCAGGGCGTCACCACTCAGGTCTTCGGCGAAGGAGTGTCGATCGGGCCGCTCACCCCCGCGATCAGGGCGGAGCTAGAAGCGAGCTTCGGCCTCGTCGGGCCGCCGATGGAGTGGGAGCGGCTGTCGGAGTTCCTCTCCCACCTCGAGAGCAAGGGGGTGGTCCAGAACGTCGTCAGCTTCGTCGGCGCGCACAACCTGCGCATGATCGGCGCGGGCTCGGACGACCGGCCGATGACCGCGGCCGAGCTCTCCCACGTATGCGGCATCCTCGACGAGGAGATGGCCGACGGCGCCCTGGGCCTGGGATCGGCGCTCATCTACCCGCCCGGCTGCTTCGCCCCGACCGATGAGCTGGTCGCGCTGTGCGAGGTCGTCGCCCGCCACGACGGCATGTACATCTCGCACATGCGCAGCGAAGGCGACCACTTCCTCGACGCGGTCGACGAGCTGATCGAGATCGGCCGCCGGTCCGGGGCTCGGGCCGAGATCTACCACCTCAAGGCCGCAGGACGGGACAACTGGCCGAAGATGGCCCGCGCCGTCGAACGCGTCGAGGCCGCCCGCGCCACCGGGCAGATGGTGACCGCGGACATCTACCCCTACCTAGCCGGGCAGACCAGCCTGGCCGCCTCGATCCCGCCGCACTTCCACGAGGGCGGCCACGCGGCGCTCACGGCCAGGCTGGCCGACCCGGCCGAGCGGGCCCTCATCCGCGAAGGGGTGCGGACGCCGTCGGAGCGCTGGGAGAACATCTACCTGGCCTCGGGCGGCGCCGACGGTGTGATGCTCCTTCCCGACCCGAAGGGCCCCGCCGCCCGTTACCGCGGCCTGAGCCTTCGGCAGGCGGCCCAGGACCGGGGCGCCGATCCCGTCGAGATGCTGCTGCAACTGGTCGAGCAGGAGCCTGGGCTGGACGCCATGTACTTCATGATGGACGAGGACGTGCTGCGCACCGCCTTGCGCAACCCGTGGGTGTCCGTCGGGTCCGACGCCGAGACCTTCGCCGCCGAACCGCCCTACACCGATACGCCCACGCATCCGCGGGCCTACGGCACGTTCGCCCGCATCCTCGGCAGGTACGTCCGCGAGCAGTCGCTGCTCACGCTCGGCGAGGCCGTACGCAGGATGACCAGCCTGCCCGCCGACAACCTGCGTCTGCGTGACCGTGGCCGGCTCGCCGTCGGCGCCTATGCCGACATCGTGGTCTTCGATCCCGAGACCGTCGGTGACCTGGCCACCTACGAGTCCCCGCACCAGTACGCGCGTGGGATGCGGCACGTGGTGGTCAACGGCCAGACGGCGTTCGCCGACGGTGTTCCCACCGGGCGGTTGGCCGGGCGCGCGCTGCGGCGGGGGAGGTTCTTGTGAAGGAGCAGGTGGAGCAGGTCCTCGGTCCTCTCGGCGCGCGAGCCTGGGTGCATGCCGTCGATCTCGACACCGGCTCCGAGGTCGGGTACGGCGAGTACGGGCTGGTCGCGCTGGCCAGCGTGTTCAAGGTTCCGGTGCTGGTGGACTTGTTCCGGCGGTTCGGGGACGGGCGGCTGTCCCCGGCCGAACGGCTTGATGTTCCCGCCTCGGGGCGGTCGGCCGGGCCTACCGGGTTGTCCGTGATGGCCGATCCGATCGAGCTCTCGCTGCGTGACCTGGCCTACTGGATGATGAGCGTCAGCGACAACGCGGCCACCGACATCCTGGTCGGCCTGCTGGGCGTCGACGCGATCAACGCGACACTGCGCGAGCTTGGCCTGACCAGGACCAGGGTCGACGGCACCTGCGACGACCTCTACCAGACGATGTACGAGGACGTTCCCGAAGGCGCGGGTCCTGAGGCGATGCGTGCCGCGCGGGCGGTCGATCCTGAGCGCACCCAGCACTCCGGTACGCCACGCGAGGTGACCCGGTTGCTCGCTGCCATCTGGAGGGACGAGGCGGCTGGGCCGGGCGAGTGTGCCGAGATGCGGCGCATCCTCGGGCTGCAGGCTTGGCCGCATCGGCTGCGGGCCGGGTTCACCGAGCCTGGGGCGCGGGTGAGCGCCAAGACCGGGACTCTGCCGTTCTGGCGTAACGAGGCGGGGGTGGTGGAGGTCGACGGCGGGAGGTATGCGGTAGCGGTGTTCCTCAGAACCGAAGACCACCGCTACCGCCAGCCCGCCGCCGACGCCTGCGTCGGCACCCTCGGCAGACTCGCCGTCGACCACCTGCGCTCCTCGGACGAGCTCGTGTGGTCGGCCGATCACCTGCGATCGCGGAGGAGTGGCGCGCGGAGACCGGGCACGGTCAGGGCGGCCACGCCCGAGGCGATTCAAGAGCAGGCGAGCAGGCTCGGCGCCGAGATCTGGCTGCACGCGCGCGACCTCGACACCGGCGAGTCGGTCGGCATCGGCGAGAACACCCCGCTGGTCACCGCCTCGGTCTTCAAGGTGCCGGTCGCCCTCGAACTGGCCCGCCAGTCGGCGGCCGGCGAGATCGACCTCACCCAGCGCGTCACCGTCCCGGCCGAGGGCAAGGTGCCGTCGCCCTACGGCCTGGCCGCACACCGTGACCACGTCGTCGTCTCCTACCGCGACCTGGCCCAGCTGATGATGGTGATCAGCGACAACGTGGCCACCGACCTGGTCCTCGATCGGGTGGGCAAGGACCGGGTGGCCGCTCTTCTGGCTGAGCTGGGTCTCGAGGGCACCGCCGTACCGCAGAACTGCGCCGAGATTCTGGGCACTGTCGCGGAGGACCTCGGCGAGGCCTACGGCGACGACGAACGCGAGCTTGTCGCGGTGCCGCTTGAGCGACTGCGAACGTTGCGCGCGCTCGATCCGGCTCAGACCTGCCGCACCACGCCCGAGGAGATCACCCGCCTGCTGGCCGGCATCTGGCGCGAGGAGGCGGCAGCGCCGCAGGCCTGCGCCCTGGTACGCGGCTGGATGGGCGCCCAGATCTGGCCACACCGCCTGAGCAGCGGATTCCCAGGAGATGACGTCGTGATCAGCGGCAAGACGGGCACCCTGCCGCTGATCCGCAACGAGGCCGGCGTGCTCGAGTTCCGCGACGGCGGCAGGTACGCCGTGGGCGTCTTCACCCGCGCCGCCGACCCCACCCCCAACGCCCCGCACCTCGACGCGCTGATTGGCTGGGCGGCCGCCGAAGCCGTCGCCCAGTTGCGCGGCGAGCGCCACTGATCCAACTCAACCCCTTTGGAGCGGAACATGGCTTTGCGTCGCACACACTCGATGGCCTTGACCGCCGGCGCCCTGGCGCTCCTGCTCGCCGCCTGCGCGGACGGAGGCGGCACGAAGACGGCGACGTCCGGCGACGGCCGCGTCACCGGCGAGCTGAACACGGTGAACACCGCGCCCGTCGGCACCGGCGGCACCGTGACCTACACGATCACGTATCCGATCTCGAACTGGAACGTGCTGAACACCGGCGGCGCCACGTACTCGGTGATCGACATCTCCAGCGTGCTGCTGCCGAGCGCGTTCTCCCTCCAGCCCGACGGCTCGGTCACCCAGAACGCGACACTCGTGACCAGCGCGGAGAAGACCGCCGACTCACCACAGACGATCACGTACACGATCGACCCGAAGGCCGTCTGGTCCGACGGCACTCCGATCTCGGCCGACGACTTCGCCTACACCTGGCGAGCCCTCGACCCCCGCACGTGCCCGAAATGCCAGGCGGCCAACAACGCCGGCTACGACCGGATCAAGTCCGTCAAGGGCTCCGAGCAGGGCCGTACCGTCACCGTCGTGTTCGACCGGCCGTACGTGGACTGGAAGGCGCTGTTCTCGCCGATCCTGCCCGCCCACGTCGCGAAGACCTACGGCCCGACCGAAACCCCCGCGGGCCTGGAGAAGAGCTTCAACGAGGGCCTCGCCAAGTCGGTGCCGAAGTTCTCGGCGGGGCCGTTCAGGATCGAGGAGTTCACGGCGGACGGCTCGGTGGTGATGGTCCGCAACGAGAAGTGGTACGGCAAGCCCCCGAACCTGGACAAACTCATCTTCCGCCTCATCACGGACGTCTCCCAGCAACCGACCTCGCTCGCCAACGAGGAGGTCGACGTGATCTACCCGAACCCGCAGGTCGACATCGTCCAGCAGGTCGACGATCTGCCCGCGGTCCGCTACCAGGTGTCACCGAGCGCGTCGGTGCACCAGATCTGGCTGAACCACAACGCCCCGGCCCTGAAGGACGTCGCCCTGCGTAAGGCGATCTTCCAGGCAGTGAACGTGAAGGATCTGATCGCCAAGACGATCGGCCAGTTCGACAGTACGGCCGAGCCCCGGCTGAGCCAGATGTTCCTGAGCGGCGCGCCCGGTTACGCCGACGTGGTGAGCGAATTCGAGTACGGCATAGGCGACCCCGAGAAGGCGAAGAAGACGCTGGGCGATGACGGATACACCGGGGTCGGTTCGAAACTGGTGGCACCGGACGGCAAGCCCGTACCCGCGCTGCGCTTCGCCGTCCAGGCCGGCGACCAGCTGCGCGCCTCTGAAGCCCAGTTGGTGAAGGCGGCTGTCGCCCCGCTGGGAATCGAGGTGCAGGTGGCCACGGTGTCCAACACCGTCGACGCCGTACAGGAGGGGAACTGGGCGATGACGGTCGGCACGGTGTCGCAGTCGCCGTTCACCGCGACCAGCAACATCCCATACTTCCTGAGCTGCGAGGAAGGGGTGAACTTCTGCCGCTTCAACCTGGGTAACTACCGCAACCTCAAGGTCGACAAGCTCCTCGACTCAGCCCTGTCCGCGACCAGTTCCGAGGAGGCGACGAAGAAGCTGCAGGAGGCCGACAAGCTCGTCTCATCGGACTACTCGATCTTGCCCCTCTACCAGAACAGGTCGTTCCTCGCGTACGACGCGAAGCTCGGCAACATCCGCGACAACAGCCTGTCGTTCCCTACCTACAACAGCGAGCAGTGGGGCTTGCTGAACGGGTCCTGACCTGGCCAGGGAGCCGCCGGTTCGCGCGAATCGCGACGCGACTGGGCGCTGAGACGAGCGCCCGCATCCTCGCCTTGGTGGCCGCCGACCAGGCTCCAGAGGCCGAGGAGGAGGACACCGACAACGACCTGGACGAAGATCAGGGATCGGTGCTGTCCCTGATCAAGGCGATGCCGGGCAACGTCAGCCTCGACTCCATGCTCACCGAGATCCGCAAGCTCACCGCCATCCGGGCCATCGGCCTGCCCGCCGACTTATTCGCCGACGTGGCGCCGAAGGTGCTGGCCGGGTGGCGGTTCCGGGCCCCGGTGGAATCGCCGTCGCACCTGCGTACGCGGGCGCACAACGCCCCGGAAGCCACCATCACCCTGCTGGCGGCGTTGCTGGTCGAGCGGGAACGCGAGGTCACCGACGCCTTGGTCGACCTACTGATCGCCACGGTCCACCGGGTGGGCGCCCGGGCCGAGCGCAAGGTCACCGAGGAGCTCATCAACGCCTTCAAGCGGGTGTCGGGCAAGGAAAACAGGAGGAGTTGACCGTGCTGCCCCAGCGGTACCTCCTCATCTACGGCACCCCCGTCCCCGGCTACCAAGCGCCCGAGGACATCACGCTCATCTCATCCGAGATCATGGCGATGCTGCTCGACGCCGGCTCGGCGTCAGCCCGGGAACGCCCCGCCACGCCGTTCGACAGCCATCTGGAGCACCACCGGGAGTGGGCGGGCAGCCACCCCGCCCCGCCCGCGGTCCTGCACCAGGCCCTGAGCTTCTGGACCCGGCTGCACGGTGTCCTGTCCCTGGAACTCGCCGGCCACTTCACCGGAATGGGCTTCGACCCTGCCTTGCTCTTCGCAGCCGAACTGGACGACCTGCTGGCGCACTGAGCAGGGACGAACCTGTGTGAGGCACCGGACTTGTCCGGTGTGCTGTGCCCCCACGGGCATGGAGCAGGTCACACCTCAGTGCGGCGCAGCCCCGCGATGAAGCCGTAGTTCGGGGACCTGACCACCGGCTGAACGGCAGACGCCCCCGTACCATGAGGGC
Source organism: Nonomuraea recticatena (assembly GCF_039533245.1). NCBI lineage: Bacteria > Bacillati > Actinomycetota > Actinomycetes > Streptosporangiales > Streptosporangiaceae > Nonomuraea > Nonomuraea recticatena. The sequence goes on from NZ_BAAATE010000021.1 coordinate 99,709, forward strand.
GTGCACGGCCTCATGCGCTCCGTGTGGAACGAGCCGCCTCCCCCCGACCCGCCGGCGCGGGTGGGGCGCGACTGGGCGCTCGCGGGCGTGCTCGTGCCGGTCGCGGTGCTGGAAGGATTCCTGCGGCCCGACCTGCCCTGGTGGGTCCTCGCGGTGGCCGTCACCGTCGCGCTGGTGCCCACCCTGCTGTGGCGCCGGACCCGGCCGCTGCCGATGCTCGCGATCGCCTTCGGCGTCACGAGCGTGGTCGCGCTGCTGACCGGCGGCGACGCCGGAGAGACGTACACACTGGCGTACCTGCTGCTGCTGGTGTACGCGCTGTTCCGGTGGGGGTCCGGGCGCGCGGCCGTGACCGGGCTGGCCCTGATGCTCGTCTCGCTCGGCCTGTCGATCGCCGTCGGCCGGATCGGCCCCGCCGACGCGGTCGGGGCGGGCGCCGTCATGGTGGCTGCCATCGCCCTGGGCACCGCGTTCCGCTACCGGGCCAGGGCACGGCAGCGCGAGCTCGACCAGGTCAAACTGCTCGAGCGCGAGCAACTCGCCCGCGACCTGCACGATACCGTCGCGCATCACGTCTCGGCCATGGCGATCCGCGCGCAGGCGGGCCTGGCCACCGCGGCGTCGCGGCCGGACTCCGCGATCGAGGCGCTGCGCGTGATCGAGGCCGAGGCGGCGCGCGCCCTCACCGAGATGAACGCCATGGTCCGCGTCCTGCGCCGGAACGAGCCGGTGGACCTGGCGCCCGGCCGGGGCATCGGCGACCTCCCGCGACTCGCCGGCCGTGACCCGTCCGGCCTGACCGTCGACGTGGAGCTCTCGGGCGACCTCGACGATCTCCCTCCGTCGGTCGCCGCGGCGATCTACCGGGTCGCCCAGGAGTCGGTCACCAACGCCCGGCGGCACGCGCGGCACGCCACCCGCATCGAGGTCCGCGTGTCCGCCGACGACACGTCGGTGCGCCTGCGCGTGAGCGACGACGGCGACCACGCGGGCCGCCAGAGCGGGTCGTCCGGGTACGGACTCATCGGCATGATCGAACGCGCGGTCCTGCTCGGCGGCACCTGCGTGGCCGGCCCCGATCCCGATCGGGGCTGGACGGTGACCGCCGTGCTGCCCCGGGCCGGGACGGCGACATGACCATCCGGGTGGTCGTCGCCGACGACCAGGAGATCGTCCGCACGGGGCTCTCGATGATCCTCGGCGCCCAGCCGGACATCGAGGTCGTCGGCGAGGCCGCCGACGGGCGGCGGGCCGTCGAGCTCGCCCGCCGCCTGCGCCCCGACGTGTGCCTGTTCGACATCCGCATGCCCGGCCTCGACGGTATCGAGGCCACCCGGTCCCTCGCCGGGCCGGCCGTCGCCGATCCTCTCGCCGTCGTCGTCATCACCACGTTCGACCTCGATGAGTATGTGTACGCCGCCCTGCGGGCAGGCGCCCGGGGTTTCCTGCTGAAGAACTCCGGCGCCGCCCTGCTCTCCCAGGCCGTCCACGCCGCGGCCAGTGGCGACGCGCTCATCGCGCCGAGCATCACCGCGCGGCTGCTCGGCGCCTTCGCCCGCACCGGACGCGCCATGCCCTCGGTCCACCCGGTCGAGGCGCTCACGTACCGAGAAGAACAGGTGCTCGCCACCCTGGCGCGGGGCCGCACCAACAGCGAGATCGCCGACGAGCTGCGCATCTCGCTCAGCACCGTCAAGTCGCACATCGCGAGCCTGATGGCCAAGCTCGGCGCCCGCAACCGCGTCGAGCTCGCCATGTGGGCGTACGAGACCGACCGTGTCCAGCCGGCCGATCGGCCGCCGAACCGGCGTACTTTCGGCTGATGAGCCGTGCGGACGGCCTTTCTACGCTGATGCTCCGCAGTGAATGAGGAGACGGTGATGAAGGCGTTCGTTCTACGCTCGTACGGTTCTCTCCGGTTGGCCGAGATCGACAAACCCCTGCCCGGCGACGACGAGGTGCTCGTCCGGGTGCGGGCCACTTCCGTCCAACCGTACGACTGGCACTTCATGAGAGGGCAGCCGTACATCGCGCGCCTGATGGGCGGCGGGCCCGGGCTCCGAAAGCCCAAGTTCGCCGTTCTGGGTGCCGACGTCGCGGGTCACGTCGAGGCGGTCGGCCGGAACGTGACGGACTTCCGCCCCGGCGACGAGGTGTTCGCCATGCCCAAGCAGGGCGGCTTCGCCGAGTACGCCCTCGTGGCGGCGGCGGAGCTCGCGCCCAAGCCGAAGAACCTGACCTTCGAGCAGGCGGCGGCGGTGCCGTTGGCGGCCGGCACCGCCCTGCTGGCGCTGCGCGACCAGGGAGGGGTCCAGCCGGGGCAGAGGGTGCTGGTCAACGGAGCCTCGGGAGGCGTGGGCACATTCGCCGTGCAGCTCGCCAAGGCGTTCGGCGCGGAGGTCACCGGCGTCTGCGGCCCCCGTAACGTGGACCTGGTCCGGTCGCTCGGCGCGGACGAGGTCGTCGACTACACCAAGGAGGACTTCACCCGGACCGGCCGACGCCACGACCTCCTGGTGGACATCGCGGGCAGCCGCTCCGGACGCGCCTGCCGCCGGGCGCTGACCCGCAAGGGAACCCACGTCCTCGTCGGCGGACCGGGCGGCCGGTGGCTGCAACCCGCCGGCCGCATGGTCGCGACGCTCGCGGCATCGCTGTTCGCGTCGCAGCGCACGGTCCTGACGGACGTGGTCCGCTGCACCGCGAACAAGCGCAATCTGATGACGCTGACCGAACTCATCGAGGACGGCAGGGTCATGCCGGTCATCGACCGCAGCTACCCGTTCGAGGAGATCCCGGCGGCCATCGCGTACCAGGAAGAGGGCCACGCCGCGGGCAAGGTCGTCATCGGGGCCCGGCTCCAGTAGCTGTCGCTCCAGCGGCCCCGGATGTGCTTGAAGGTCGAGTCGACGCGTGGGCGGCCTGCTCCCGCTTCTGCAGAAAGCCGCTGAACGACGATGAGCCGGCATCGCAGAGGTGGATCTTGGCTTCACTTGGCCGAGCGTGAGGCCGGTCGGCCCACCCGCTCCATGCCGGTCAAGAGCTGACCCGGTGAGCGGGACGCGCGGGAACCGGTCTGGCCCGGCAACCGTGGGCTGCAGGGCCATCCGATGCCACGTCAGGGCTTGGCGATACCGAGGTTGACCGGCAAGGACATCGGGCCGACCGTGAAGAACGACGGGGAGTACGGGATGTCGTCGGGGTCGATCGCGAGGCTGAGCTCCGGCAGCCGCCGGTACAGCGAGGCGAGCGCCAGCCGACTCTCCAGCCGGGCCAGCGGCGCCCCGATGCAATACCGCGGGCCGTGGCCGAAGCCGAGGCGTCCGGCCTGCTCGCGGGTGATGTCGAACTGGTCCGCGCTGGTGCCGTACTCCGCCGGATCGACGCCGCTCGCCTGGTAGACCACACCCACCGCACTGCCCTTGGGGATGTGCACCCCAGCGATGGTCACGTCCTCCGCCGTGAAGCGGAAGCTGGTCATCATCACCGAGTGGCGGTAGCGCAAGGTCTCCTCCACCACGTCGGCCCACCGGTCCTCGGCCTTCGCCATCCCGAGCTGGTCAGGGTTCTGGGCCAGTGCCACGACAGCGTGCCCGAGCAGATGGACGGTGGTCTCGTGGCCGGCGACGAGCATGAGCCACAGCACGCCGACCAGTTCGTCGGTGGTGAGCCTGTCACCTTCGTCACGGGCCTGAACCAGGCCGGAGGTGAGGTCGTCGCCCGGTTCGCGCTGCTTGCGCTCCACCAGTTCGTGCAGGAAGGCCTGCAGGTTGTTCTGCGTCGTGAACGCCACATCCGGCGGAGTGGTGTGCGCCAGCAGCGCGCCGGTCCAGTTTCGCAGCCGGAGCCGGTCCTCGGCGGGCACACCGAACAACTCGCAGATCACCCACATCGGCAGCGCCTCTGTGAAGGTGGGAACCAGGTCGACGCCGTCACCGGCGGCCACCACGTCATCCAGGAGGCCATCGATGATCTGCTGGATCCGCGGCTCCAATGCCTGCACCCGGGCCGGGGTGAACGCCCTGCTGACCAGGCCGCGCAGCCGCCTGTGGTCGCCACGGTCCATGGTCGACAGGTGACCGCCCTGAACGATGGCGCGAAGCGGCCAGTCCTCGGGGATTGATCCGTCGTGCAGAGCGGGCCAGTGCCGGGGATCCCTGAGGAAGGTCTTGTTGTCCCCGGCGAGGATCTCGCGTACGGCCTTGTGGGTCAGTGCCAGGTAGGCAGGCACACCCCCGGGGAATTCCACCTCCACCACGGGAGCGATCTCCCGTAACCGGATGCAGGTATCGAGAAGGTTCTCGTCAGCGGCAGGGAATGAGGGGAGGTTTGGCGTCATTTGACCCCTTTGGGGGAGGAGTGACAAGTGATCTCATCCAACATCCGTTGTGATCCGCAAACAACACGAGTCAGTGATCAGTAGCGTGACGGTTACCTTGCGTTCCCGCAGTTGACGCCCGCCCGCGCGAGTGAGGCGAGATCCGGGGCATCCGGATCGGTGCCGGCGATGGCCCGCAAGGGGGGCCACGCACCCTTGGCCTTCTGACTCAGCCTCCTCGAAGGCCAACCTTCTCGAGCGCTGGAGGCGTCGTCCGGGTGAACGGCACAGCTGAGGAGGCTCCTGAACGGCGGATCGAGCGGATTACGACGCGTTCGTCGCGGCGACGTGGCATCGGTTGCTCAGGACCGCCTACCTGCTCACCAGGGACTGGGCGATGGCCGAGGACCTGGTGCAAACCGCCTTGATGAAGGCGTGGCTGGCTTGGCCGCGCATCGGCGAGGAACGCGAGGCGTACGTCAGGAAGATCATCGTCAACGTCCATGTGTCGTGGTGGCGGCGCCGCTGGAGACAGTCGGAGGTCTCGACGCAGTCGCCACCCGACAGGACGGAGCCCGCCGACCACATGGGTCAGGTCGATGAAGGAGCGATCGTCGAGGCGCTGACCCGCAACGACTACGCCTGTGTGGTGATCGGGGGCGGCATCCGCACGCACGAGCCGTTGCTCGAATTCTTCGAGAAGGTGGTCAACCTGGTCCGGCAGCACGCGCCCGACGCCGCCGTCGCCTTCAACAGCAGCCCCGAGGATTGCGCCGACGCCGCTATGCGGTGGCTGCGCCAGGGCGTGTAGCGGGTCGTGATCAAGAGACGGCCCGGGTGAGGTCCTTGATCCAGATCGCTCGCGTCGGCGCGGGCACCGCCACGAGGAGGGCGCCGGCCAGGGCCGCCACGAGCGGTGCGGACAGCCGCCGGACCAGGATCATGATCATGTCTCATTCGAAGCGGGCAGTGTCGGGCGCGGTCACGCGTCTGAGCAGCGGCAGGCCTGCCAGGATCACCAGGAGGGCGGCCAGCAGCCCGCCGCCGACGGTCAGAAAGTAGGCGGGGCCTGGCAGTGCTGTCGGCGCGCTCCTGATGGCCAGCTGGTCGATCACCGGCTCGGCCACGCCGAAACCCGCGGCCGCCGCCACCAGGGCGGCCAGCACCACCGGGGCAGCAGTCTCCAGCAGCACCACTTTGGACAGGGTCCGTGTCGGCGTGCCGCACAGCCGCAGCAGCGTGAACGGCTGCCTGCGCTCCACCACGCCGCCGGCGACCGACACCAGCAGCCCGCAGCCCGCCACCACCAGGGTCAGCGCGACGATGGCCAGCGCGACGTGTTCCACCTGGTCCAGCAGCACCGCGCGGGCCTGGGCGACCTCGGCGAACGTCTGGGGCATCTCGGCGCTGCCGGAGCGGGCGACGTACGGCGTGAGCAGTGTACGGATCTGCTCATGGACGGCCGGGTCGGGCGCGCGGATCAGCACGGCCGCCAAGGGCAGGCCGGCTGAGGCGGTCCGGTCGTGTTTTCCTGAGTTGCCTGAGCCACGGGGTGCGGCAGGGTTGGCCGCGTCCACGATCGGCAGGTTGCGATCGACGGAGAGCATGTTGTCGCTGGTCAGCAGCCGATTGAAGTCGGCTGTCACCGCTGGGGCACCCGGGGCGCACCGGCCGAGCGCAGGGAAGCCGGTCAGGGCGCCGCATTCGACCACGTGGCCGAGCAGGAAGTCGAGCCGGCAGCCGGGGCCAGGGTCGCACGGCGGAGGCCCGCCGGGCGAGGCCGGTGTCTCGGCCCTGCGGTAGACCGGCAGGACGGTGACGCCGGGATGGGCGCGTACCTCGGCGAGCAGCTCGGACGCCGTGCCAGGCGTCAGAGGCAGGCCCTCGGCGGCCTCGCCGTACCCGAACGACACCCGCATGACCTCCTTCAGCGTGCCGCCGCCCGCCGCCGTCTGGCCCGAGACGACAGCGGGGACGATGCCGGCGACGGCCGTGCCGATGAAGACCGCCAGCACGATCCCGTTCACCGACCGGAAGGCGCTCTTCGGGTCGGCCGCCAGCCGCTGCGCGGCCAGCAGCGTCGCCGCGCCGGACGTGACCCGGGCGGCCAGCCGCGCGGCCAGCATCGTCAGCCACGGCCCGGCCACCACGAGACCGACCATGATCAGCGCCAGGCCGACGTCGACGAGCACCGCGTTCGGGTCACCGCCGCCGGCGAACACCGGACCCGCGAACAATCCCAGCCCTGCCAGGAGCGGGAGTACCCGCCACCAACCCGGAGCGGAGGCCCGCACCTCGCGTGCCGCGCCGAGCGGCGTGATCCGCACCCGGCGCAGCGACCACAGGGCGGCGCCGGCGGCGGCGAGCGGCACACCCGCGACCACGGCGGCGTACTGCAGCGCGGTGGGCGCGACCGTGTCGGGGAAGAAGCGAGAGCCGGTGATGGCGACGCCTGCCAGGGCGGGCCGCAGCGCCTGGAAGACCGCGATGCCGGCGAGCGTGCCCAGCAGCGCGCCGAGCGCCGCGTCCACCGAGGCGATCGCGCTGATCTGGCGCGCGGTGGCGCCCGCCAGCCTGATCGCAGCGAAGCGCGCCTCCCGGCGGGCGGCGGCCAGGCGCGTGGCCGTGCCGACGAGAACGAGCAGCGGGAAGATCAGGCCGATGGCGGCGATGCCGAAGCCGTGCTCGTAGAGGGCCGTGGTGTCGTCCGCGACAGGGGTGGCGGCGACGGCGTCGACGGCCACGGTGCCGGCCATGGCGGTCAGCCCGTCGGAGGTCTGGCCCACGACGACGACCAGGTCATCAGGGCCGGACAGCGCCGCCCGTCCGATCAGGCCTGCGCGGGCGCCGGGGAAGCGGTCGGCGAGCTGCTCGCGCGGCACGGCGTCCATCAGCTCGGCGAGGGCGGGGGAGACGTAGTACCGCCCGGCGCCGGGCAGTGCGGGGACGCCGGGCACGGTCGGCGTGGGGCTCGCGTCAAGGACGGCGACGTCGAGCCGCTTGATCGGGCGGCCCGCGTAGGAGTCCTGTCGGTGGTTCCACAGCACGGCGCCCGGGGTGGCGCCCAGCGCCCGGCCGCCCGGTGCTGAGCCGGTCGTGCACTCCCAGCATGGGCGGTCCGCAGTGACCTGGAAGGCGTTGAACAGCGCCACCGTGGACAGCAGCACCGTCACCCCCATCGCGACGGCGGTGGCGACGAGCGCCAGCCGGACGGCCGCCTCCCGGCCGCCGCGCAGCGACAGCCGCAGGCCCAGCCAGAGCGTCATCGGACGGCCGCGCCGGCGTAGGGGTCGGTGACCTTGCCGTCGCGCACCATGACCTCCCGGTCGGCGCAGGCAGCGACACGGGCGTCGTGAGTCACCACGATCACGGTCGTGCCCTCCTGACGGGCCAGGCTGACGAGCAGCTCCATGACCTTCTCGCCGGTGAGCGAGTCGAGCGCGCCGGTGGGCTCGTCCGCGAAGATCACCTTGGGGCGGGTCACCAGCGCCCTGGCGATCGCCACCCGCTGCGCCTGCCCTCCGGACAGCTCGCCGGTGCGCCGCTCGCTCAACTCGTCCAGCTCCAGCCGCTTCAGCCAGCCGCCGGCTCGCTGGTAGGCCTGCTTGCGCCTGGCCCTGCCGAGCAGCAGCGGCAGGGCGACGTTGTCGGCCACCGTGAGCTCCGGCACCAGCTGGCCGAACTGGAAGACGAAGCCGAACGTGGTGCGGCGCAGCTCGGACCGCCTGGCGTCGCTCAGGAGGTCCAGCCGCCGCCCGTCGAACCAGATCTCGCCCGCGTCGGGGGTGAAGATGCCCGCCAGGCAGTGCAGCAGCGTGGACTTGCCGGAGCCGCTCGGGCCCATGATCGCTAGAATCTCTCCCGCCGTCACCGCCAGGCTCGCCTCGCGCAGCGCCTGCGTCCTGCCGTAGGAGCGGTCGACGGAACGGGCCTCCAGCAGCGGGCCCGGCACGGGAAGGCCGTCGACGGTCATGCGGGGCGCACCATTTCCGCCAGCGCGCCCAGCCGGGCCGTGGTCACATCGATCCAGCGCAGGTCGGCCTCCAGATGGAACAGGGCGTGGTCGGCCAGCAGGGCGTCCACGAGGGCGCCGCTGCGTTTGATCTCTGACAGCTCGCGCATGCGCCTCATGTGCGTGGCGCGCTGGGTGTCGAGATAGCTCTGCGCGTCGTGGCCCAGCATCAGTGCCAGCACGACCTTCGTGAACAGCACCGTCTGCAGGAACGGCTCCGCCGCTACGGGCTCGGCCAGCCACGCCTCCACCTCCTGCTTGCCGAGCGGGGTGATGGCGTAGCGCTTGCGGTCGGGGCCGTCGCCCGGCTCGCTCTGACCGGCCGTGACCTTGCCGTCCCTGGCCAGGCGGCCGAGCGTCGAATAGACCTGTCCGAAGGGGAGCGGCTTGCCCCTGCCGAAGTAGGTGTCGTAGCCGCGTTTCAGGTCGTATCCGTAGCTGGGCTCGCGGTCCAGCAGCCCCAGGAGGGCCAAGGGGACTGTCATGGCAGATCACTATATGCCGGAGGTATATACGCGAGGGACACGTGCAGCGGGGGTCAGGCATCGCGACCGGGGGTCGGTCACCGCAGGGTGGGCTCGGTGTGCTCGACGATCGCCTGGATGACCGTGTCCCACACCTGGAGCGGCGGCATCTGGTGGCCCATGCCGGTCAGCGGGATCAGCGTGGCGCCGGGGATCTCGCGGGCCAGGGCCTCGGCGTGGCCGTAGGGGAAGAGCGGGTCCTCGGTGCCGTGCAGGACCAGGGTCGGTGCGGTGATCTCGTCGAGACGGGCGCGGATCGGCTCGCCACCCTCGATCATCCAGTGGTTCGACGCGGCGGCCGGAACCGGGCTGCGGTCGAACGCACGCCCGGCGGTGCGGCGTACCCGGTCCTCGTCGACCGGGATCGTGCCGGAGAAGGCGTGCTCGGCGGCGAGGAAGTACGCGATGACCGCGTCACGGTCGGACCAGTCGGGGGCGGAGGCCGGCTCGGCGAACATCTTGGCCAGCGCCTCGCTCATCGGCGGCAGGTCGGGGTTGTCCGGCCCGCCGGGCCCGCCGGGGCTGGTGGACATCAAGGTGAGCGACAGGACCCGTTCCGGGTGCTCGACGCCGAGCCGCTGTGCGAGACCCCCTCCCATCGAGATGCCCACGATGTGCGCCGCGGCGAGGCCGTACGCGTCGAGCACGCCGACCGCGTCGGCGAGCAGGTCATCCTGTGTGTAGGTCGGCGCGCCGACGGGGAACGTCGTGGAGCGGCCGGTGTCGCGGGTGTCGTAGCGGATCACATACCGGCCGGACGCGGCGAGTCGCGCGGTGAAGTCGTCGTCCCACCAGTCCATCGACGCCTCCGCGCCGGAGATGAGCAGGATCGCGGGGGTGCTCGGGTCGCCGAAGGCCTGTACGGCCAGGTCGACGTCGTTGGCGTGCACCGTCGCCTCCCCGGTGGCCTGGGACGGAGTCGTGGTCGGTCGGCTGTCGTGCATGGTGTGCCTCCGGGGTCGGGTCGAGCGTGCCTCGTCATGACCATACTTCTAAAATCAAAGTAGATGCTACTATTTTCAAAGTTAGCAGGGCCGACTACGGACGTGGTGGCGATGGAGAGCGCGAAGATTCCTGAGGAAACCTCCGAGAACATCGGCGAGAAGGTCGGAAAGCGCACGTACGGGCAGGCGTGTCCCATCGCCCACGCGCTCGACATGGTCGGCGAGCGCTGGGCCCTGCTGGTGGTGCGGGAACTGCGCCTTGGGCCACGCCGCTACGCCGACCTGCAGGCCGCCCTGCCCGGACTGGGCCCCAGTGTGCTCGCGCAGCGGCTACGTGATCTCGAGGCGGTCGGCGTTCTGCGCAGGCGTACGCTGCCACCGCCTGCGGCCAGCAGGACCTACGAGCTGACCGAATGGGGCGCGGAGTTGGAGCCGGTGTTCGCGGCGCTTCGGACCTGGGGCATGCGCTCACCGGTCGTGCCGCTGACCGGCGGGATCAGTGCCGATACCGTACTGCTCGGCCTGCGCGCCTTCTTCGTGCCGCAGCCGGAGGCGTCGTGGACTGCGACCTACCGGATCGCCCTGGGGCGCGACGTCTACCGCGTCGAGGTTGTCGACGGCGAACTGGGCACCGTCGCGCGCGGCCAGGACCCCGGCCCTGCGGACGCGTACATCGAGGGTGACCACCTCATGTTGCAGTCCGTACTGAGCCACGAACGAACACTGGGCTCGGCGATCGATGACGGCGACCTCACGGTGACCGGCGACCTTGAGGCGGTCAGGCGACTGGTCGACGCGGTCCCGCCACGCTGACGGAGAGCGTCAGCCTGTGGCCACGTCCAGACGAAGGAACTCGGTGATGCGAAGCATCCTCGGCGGGCGTGCCACCTCGTCGGCGAGGGCCCGGAACGCCTCGTCCTCCCCGACGAGGCGGGGGGCTGAGAGTTCCACCTCCCTCCCGTCGACCTGGAGCCGCGCACCGCCGGCCGCCAGGACGTTCTGCACCCAGTCCGAGCGCGATCCGTACACGAGAATGAACAGGTAGCCGCCGTCGACAGGATGCGCGTCGAGAGGCGTGCGGTACGTCGCGCCAGAGACGCGGCCGACGTGAGTCAGTACCGGCGACTTCCCGCGGGCGATCGTCAGGGGGTTGAACACCCGCTTGTTCACATGCCCCCACCACAGCGGCATCGGCATCGGGATCTCCCTCTCTCGCCCGGGCAAGGCGCGTTGTCGGTCAGACATCACCCAGAGGACTTACGACCGTAAGATGGCTTACGTCTGTAACGCTCGCTTACAGCCGTAAGGTTGTCAACCCGTCCATACCCTGGAGCTGTCGTGTCGCCACCCCCCCAACCGCTCAGCAGAGGCCTCGTGCTGGAAGCCGCGATCCGGGTCGCGGATCGCGGCGGCGTGGAGGCGATCACGATGCGCCGGGTGGCGCAGGAACTGGGTGTGGAGGCGATGTCGCTCTACCACCACGTACCGAACAAGGACGCGATCCTCGACGGCGTGGTCGACGCGGTGTTCGCGGCGATCGAGCTGCCCAGCGCCGAGTGCGACGACTGGCGCGACGCGATCCGTGCGCGCGCCTCCTCCGCGCGTGCGGTCCTGTCGCAGCACAGCTGGGCGCTCGGCCTCATGGACTCCCGTCGCAACCCTGGTCCTGCGACGCTACGCCACCACGACGCCGTCCTCGGCGTCCTCAGGAAGGCGGGGTTCACGCTGCCGATGGCCGCGCACGCTGTCTCGCTCATCGACAGCTACATCGGCGGGTTCGTCCTCCAGGAGGCGAACCTGCCGATGAAGACGCCGGACGATGTCGGTGAAGTGGCCGGCGGCATCCTCGAGCGGCTGCCGGTGGACGAGCTGCCGTACCTCACAGAGATGATCGTCGACCACGCCCTGCGGCCGGGCTACGACTACACGAGCGAGTTCGGCTACGGCCTGGACCTGATTCTGGATGCGCTCGAAGCTCGCCGGAGGTAGCGTCCAGGAGGGGATGTCGCCGGGGCGGTTGGGGCTGGCCTCCCTTGACCTCACCTGACGGCGCCGCGCCTCGAGCCGCTTCCAACCGCCGGGCACTGTTCACGAGCTCAGCTGCGTCAGCCGGTCGATGGCCTCCTGCCGGGTCATGTCGGCGCCTCGGCGGTAGGCCCTGTCGTAGGCGGTACGGCCGAGGCGTTCCATGACAGCCTCCACGAGCGCGCGTAGTTCGACGTCACCGTGGTCGAAGGCGCCGCGGATGGCATGGCTCAGGCCGAGCGCGGTGGCCGTACCGGCCGGATCGCCCTCCAGGAACAGCAGCCGGGCCAGGAACTGGGCGGCCGATGGGATGTCGTTGTTCGCCTGGGCCGCCTGGAAGGCGCGGGGCAGCAGCACGCGGGCGCGTGCGGCCTCCCCTGCGGTGAGGAGGTTCGCCATCCGGGCGGGGACCAGGTTGTTCTGCATCGCCTCGACCGGGAGGGTGGGCTCGCGGGCGAGCCTGCTCATCCGGTCGAGCTCCTGATCGGCCCGCTCGACCTCGCCGCCGCGGCGATACAGCTCGGCCAGCGCGCCTGCGACCTCGATCTCCAGCATGAGCTGACCGCGGTCCCATGCCGCTCGTTCGGCGGTTTCGATGGCGTGCCCTGCGCCCTTCAGGTCGCCGCCGCGCATGCGTTCGACGGCGAGCGCGAGCCGGGTCAGGACCTCGTCCTGCGAGCGAAGGTGGGTGGCGATCGCGATGCTGCGCTCGTAGGCGGCGACGGCCTTGTCGTGCTCACCGTCGAGGGCGTGGATCTGCGCCATGCCGATCAGCGTCTTGGCGATCCACCATCGGTCGCCCACCTCCTCGAACGCGTGCAGCGCCGCTGCCATCGCGGTCGCGCAGCGCTCGTGGCCGCCTCGCAGGCGCCACCACGCGGCCTCGATCACGAAGGTGCAGGCGATCGCCCAGCGGTCCGATCCGCTCCGCACCTGGGCGATCTCTCGGTCGACCAGCTCGTCCAGCCCGCTCATCGCTCCCGCCACCACCACTATCGTCAGCAGCATCGGGTAGCGCCGCAGCGCGCCGGTGCGCGCGCAGTCGTCGACGAGCGCCTGCAGCCGCACGGGATCGGTGACCGGCCCTCCCGCTCCTGCCACCAGATGGATCGCGGTGAAGGCGGCCCTGGCCTCCGCGGGCAGCGCGTCGCCGAGCTCGAGGACCCTGGCCACGTAGGCGTCGGCCCGGCCGTCGTAGCGCAGCATGACCCAGTACCAGTACAGCGGGCCGAGAATGCGGGCCGCCGCCTCGGCGTCTCCGCCGTCGATGGCCGTCTGCAGGGCGAACAGCACGTTGTCGTACTCGGCCTCGAACAGGCGCAGCGACTCCACCTGCTTGTCCGAGCGCAGCAGTGGCTCGTGTTCGTCGGCCAGGTCGGCGAAGTGCCGCGTGAGCCTTTCCAGGACGGCTTCGCGTTCCCCTGCGAGCCTGAGCTTGCCGTCCGCATGGGTTCGGATGGTTTCCAGCATCCGGTGCCCGTCGCCGGCCCGCTCCACGATGGACTTGTCGACCAGGGAGTCCAGCAGATAGATGACCTCGCCCGTGGGAAGCAGCTCATCCGCACAGACGGCCTCGATCGCGGCGATCCCCGTCCTCGCCGGAAAGATCGACATCCGGCGGGCCAGCATCCGTTCCTGATCGGTGAGGAGGTCCCAGCTCCACTCGATGACCGCGTGGAGGGTCTGCTGCCTGGGCTCGGCTGCCCTGTTGCCGGTGCTGAGCAGCCGGAAGCGGTCGTCGAGCCGCCTGGCCAGCTGATCGACGCTCATGGTACGCAGCCGCGCCGCGGCCAGCTCCAGGGCGAGCGGCAGCCCGTCCAGCCGGCGCACGATGTCCACGACCAGGGCCGCCGTCGGCGCGTCCAGTGCGAAGCCTGGCCGTATACGAAGTTGAGGAGCCTGCGACGATACGGCTGCCGCCCGATCGAGGAACAGCCGCACCGCGGCCGATCCGGCGGCACGATCGGGATCCGCGTGTTCCGGAGGCAGTTCAAGCGGGCCCAGACGGCACAGCGCCTCACCCATGACCTCCAGCGGCCCCCGGCTCGTGGCCAGGATGGTGAGGTACGGCTGACGCTCGAGCAGATGCCGGGCGAACTCCGCGACGGGCTCGGAGATCTGTTCGCAGTTGTCCAGCACCAGCACGCCTTCACCACCGGCGAGCAGGTTGACCACTCGATCCAACGGCGTACCGGAGGCTCGGCCGTCGGCGGTGCCGAGCGTGCCGAGAACCGCCTCGGGCAGCCCGTCCGCCGTGTTCACCCCGGCCAGAGGGACGAGCCAGACCCGGCCGCGACGATGGGCCCGGTGCCGGCCCACCACCTCCACGGCCAGCCGGGTCTTCCCCACCCCGCCGGGACCCACGACGGTGACCAGCCGGGAGGCCTCCAGCAGTCCGGCCAGCAACCTCAGCTCGTCCTCCCGGCCGACGAAGCTGGTCAGCTGGGCAGGCAGGCGTCCAGGCGCCGTCTCAGGCCGAGCCTGCGCCGCCTTGGGGATCTCCAGCTCGCCCCGTAGCACGGCGACGTGCGTCCTGCGCAGTTCCTCGGAGGGGTCGACGCCCAGCTCCTCGGCGAGCGTGCGGCGGACCTCGTCGAACACGGCCAGCGCGTCGGACTGGCGGCCCGCCGCGTGCAGGGCCCGCATCCGCAGCCCGGTCAGCCGTTCGCGCAGCGGATGGTCAGCGGCCGCCGCCTCCACGTCGGCCAGCACCTCGCCATGGTGCCCGAGTCGCAGCTCCGCCTCGAAGCGGTCTTCGGCGGCTCCGAGTCGCAGTTCGTCCAGGCGCGTGCCAGCCGTACCGGCGAAAGGGAGGTTGCGCACATCGGCCAGCGCGTCTCCCCGCCACAGCCCCAGGGCGTCGCGCAGGAGCGCGGCCGCCTGCTCCGCAGCGCCCGCGGCCAGTTCGCGGCCGCCCCGCTTCGCCAGGGCCTCGAACCGGACGGCGTCGACCTCCTCGGCGCCCACGTTCAGGCGGTAGCCGCCGGCCACCGTCTCCACGACCCCCGTTCCGCCCAGCGCCCTGCGCAGCCGATGCACCAGCGCATGCAAGGCGTTGACGTTGCCCCCTGACGAGCCGTCGCCCCACAGGCCGTCGAGAAGCGAATCGACCGAGACCACCTCGCCCCTGGCCAATGCCAACCTGGCCAGAAGCGCGCGGACCCTGACCCCGCCGACCTCGATCGGTGCTCCGTCGCCGGCATAGGCCCGGACAGGCCCGAGCACCTCAATCCGCATGCGCACCAGGCTAACCGGCGAGGAAACCGATCAAGCACCGGTGAGCAGGCACCCGGTCGTGCCCGCCGTCGGGCACGTCCGCCGCCCTGACATCCCGCTTACAGCGAGCCGGTGGCGGGTGGAAGAGCGTCATAAGCCGCCTGTCAGAGCCGCTCGACATCGTGGAGGACGTACGGAAGAAACGTCCGAAAGGCAGTGCAATGGCAGCGTACGAGAAACTGCAGCAGGTGCTCGACTGGGCGGTGGCCGAGGCCGGTGTCCCCGGCATCGTCGCCGACGTCAGGGACGGGGACCGGACCTGGTTCGGCACCGCCGGTGTGGCCGACATCGAGACCGGTGTCCGACGACAGCCGGGGGAGCACGTGCACACCGGCAGCAGCGGCAAGGCCTTCACCGCCGCCACTGTCCTGGCCCTGGAGGCCGAGGGCCTGCTGAGCCTCGACGACACCGTGAACAAGTGGCTGCCCGGCGTGCTGGACGTCAACGGCTATGACGGCGACACGATCACCATCAGGCACCTGCTCAACAACACCAGCGGTCTGTTCATCACCGGCTTGGCGCCGGAGAACTCCCACCGGTACCTCACCCGCCCCGGGTTCATCAAGCATCGCTTCGACGAGTTCACCACCGACGACCTGTTGAGGGTGGCGGTCTCCCAGCCGCCCGTCGGCGAGCCCGGCGAACGCTTCGCGTACTCCAACGGCGGCTTCCACCTCGTCGGGGCGATCATCGAGAAGGTCACGGGCAACAGCTACGCCGAGGAGGTCGAGCGCAGGGTCATCCGGCCGCTCGGCATGACCCACACCTACGTGCGCCCCGCCCAGGACAAGGGATACCCCGAGCCGCACCCGCGGGCGTACTCCACGCTGTTCTTCAAGGACGGCGTCGACCCGGCGGCGATCACCCCCGCGAACTGGGAATCGATGATGGAGGACCCCGGGCTCGCACCCCTCGACGTCACCGAGGCCGGCACCTCAGGTGGCTGGTCGGCCGGCAACGTCGTCTCCACCACCGGCGACATGATCCGGTTCGTGAACGCGATGGCGAGCGGCAGCCTGCTCCCTCCGGCCCAGCACCGCGAGATGTGGACCACGGTCTCCACCGAGGGCGGCCACTGGATGCCGCACGCCCGATACGGCCTCGGCCTGTTCGAGTTCGACAAGGAGGCGACGGGCGGCAGGACGGTGCGCGGTGTGGGCGGCAGCCTCTGGGGATCCTGGTTCCTCGCGGTGGGCACGCCCGACGGCCGGCAGACGGTCGCCGTCCACACCAACACCGAGTGGAAGTCCTGGGACCTCATGTTCAGAATCATCGAAGCGGCGCTCGGCGTCTCCATCGGCTCGTAGGCGCGCTCTCGCCTGTCCTTCGGGGGGCAGGCGAGAGCCGCTGGCCATAGTCATGACGCTTCGCAGCCGCACGTGATCCTCGCCGGCGACCCCGACAGCCCCGCCGCCCGATTCGTCGCGGCCATGAACTCTGGCAACCCCCAGGCCGTCGACCACGTCTACGAGGACGACGCCGTGCTCGTACCGGTCCCCGGACACCCCGTCACCGGCGCCGCGCGCCTGGCCGCCAACCAACACCTGCAGAGCTTCGGGCTCCCCATCGAGGCCCGCCCCCGCCACGTGTACGTCGCCGGCGACATCGCCCTGCTCATCGTGGACTGGTCGATGCGCGGCACCGCCCGCGACGGCAGCACCGTCGACCTGAGCGGCACCGCCACCGACGTCGCCCGCCGCGGCCCCGACGGCCAATGGCGGTACGTCATCGACAACCCCCACGGCACCGCATGACCCGGTCCTAGAAGGCGGCCTCCCGCTGCAACACGACCGGTGAGCCAGGGTTGATGTCACATCCGTTGACGCCGAGGGGCGGAGGCCGGGCTTCAGCAGCAACCGAACGGCCAGTGGCGTTCACGAGCCCGCGGGGAGCGCTGTCGGACAGCTGCCGAACTGGGCATGACCGTCGGCGCCAGGCACCAGCGGCGGGGCGATGAGGCCCGCCGCGGGTCGGTGCAGGTCAGGGTTTCCCTTCAAAGGTGTTGGATGGGCGTGGTGTTCGGGCTGTCGGCGCGGTAGAAGCCCGCAGGAGTGTCGCCAGTCGGCGGGCCAGTTGGCCAGCGCGAGGACGCCCATGATGACGAGGTGGGTCGGCGCGGAGTCTTGTTCTGGGTTCAGCCCCGCAGGGCGGCGATGGCTTTCTCGATACGCCGCCGGCGCGTCTCGGGCTTCTTCGCGCTCTCTATGGCGCGCACGTGCTCACGCTTGCGGCTGTCGGTGAGACGGTCGAAGGCGGTGCGGGCGGCCGGGTCGTCGTCGAGGGCTCGGGCGAAGTCCGTGGGCTCGACGACGACGCGTGGCTCGGTGTTGAGCTCCAGCTCGACCTCGATCTCCTCGCCTGTCGCGACACCCGCGGCCTGCCGGTTGGCGTTACTGAGACCGAGCAGGTGACGGCCGCGCAGGATGGCGATGCGGCTCTTCCAGGAATGCCCGTTGACTGTGATCGTCACTGGCGGTCGCGCGCCCCCGCCGAGCGCCTCCACCACCTCGGGCGGAACTTCCAGCCCCCGCATGGGCTCGGGCGGCTCGACGAGGGTGCGAAACTTCATGATCTACTTCCTACTTCTTGCTTTTCCTCTGCGGCTACTTCGCGGGGGGCTGATCGTTGCCCTGGGCGCTGTGGCCGACGCGCCAGATGTAGCCCTCCAGGTCGGCGAAGGTGCCGCCGTACCCACCCCACGGCAGGGCGTCGGCGGGCTTGAGGATCGTGGCGCCGGCCTGCTCGGCCTCCACCATCACCTCGTCGACGCGCGTCTCACTACTGACCTCGTAGGTGAGGACCAGCCCGCTGAAGCCGCTGCCCTCCGGGCTCGTGCCCATCAGCTTGGCCAGACCTTCGCGGCCGTAAAGGCCGATGGGCGAGGCGCCGTCGGACTCGAAGAACACCGAGATGCCGTAGTCGTTCTTGATCTTCCAGCCGAGCCCGTCGGTGTAGAAACGCTTGGCGGCCTCCATGTCCCGGACGCCGATCAGGGTCGGGATCACGTGCGCTGTCATGTCATGTCTCCTTGTGTACTAAAGGTGTAGGTGCTGCCTGAACCAGCAGGTCGGGCGCCGGATGTCACATCGGCGTGTACTCACCGGTCAATCGGTAATGACCGGCTAGACGGAGGAATGTGACAGATGATCGAGCAGGACTGGCTGAGCGAGCGGTTCGCCGAGCACCACGATCGCTTGCACGCGGTGGCCTATCGGATGCTCGGCTCACCCGGCGAGGCCGAGGACGCGGTGCAGGAGGTGTGGCTGCGGGTCAGCCGCGCCGACACCAGCCAGGTGGAGAACCCGGGAGGGTGGCTGACCACGATCGTCGCCCGGGTCTGCCTGAACATGCTCGACGCTCGCCGGGCCCGGCGAGAGGACGCGGCCGGGGCGCTGCCGCCCGAGCCGGACACACCGCAGCCCACCATCCACCCGAACGGTCAGGCCGGACCCGAGGATGAGGCGATGCTCGCCGATTCGGTCGGTGTCGCGCTGATGGTGGTGCTGGACACGCTGTCTCCCGCCGAACGGCTCGCGTTCGTCCTGCACGACGTCTTCGCCGTGTCATTCGCCGAAATCGGCCCCATCATCGACCGCTCCCCGGCGGCGGCCCGGCAACTGGCCAGCCGAGCCCGGCGCCGGGTGCAAGGAACGGCCGAAGCCTCCGATGCCGCGCAATCGGCCAAGCGGGACATCGTCGAGGCATTCCTCGCCGCGGCCCGAGGGGGGGACTTCACAGCCCTGGTCGAGCTGCTCGATCCGGAAGCCGTGGCCATAGAGATCCGCGGCGCCGAAGCGGTGGCGGCCTTCTTCGCCGGACGGGCTCAGGCCGCCCGGCTCGCGCTGGTCGACGGCGTCCCTGCGGCCGTCTGGTTGCACCGAGGCCAGCCGAAGGCCGTCATCACCTTCACCATCCACGACGAGAAGATCACCCACATCGCCATCGACACCGACCCCGACCGGCTCCACGACCACGACATCGTCCTTCTCGGCACCGGCAACACGGAGCGGCGATGAGCCGGCCTTCCCAACCGGCTCATCGCAGGGCAGGCATGGATCTCAAGCTGGCCTCCTGCACCCTCACCGTCCACGACGTTGACGAGGCGCTCGGCTTCTACCGGGACGTGCTCGGCTTCGCCGTCCGCGAGGACGTCGAGTTCGAGGGGATGCGGTGGGCGAGCGTCGGCCCGCCCTCGCAGCCGGGCATGCAGATCTTCCTCCGGCCGCCCGGCGCGGACCCGGGGGTCTCGCCGGTCGATCGGCAGGCCATCGAGGACCTGGTCGCCAAGGGCCTGCTGAGCCGTCTGATCTTCCAGACCGACAACTGCGACGCCACCTTCGAGTACCTCGAGGCCGCGGACGCCGAAGTGATGCAGGAACCGATCACCCGGCCTGACGGCGTCCGCGACTGCGCCTGCCTCGATCCCTCCGGCACCATGCTGCGGTTCACCCAGCCGCGGCAGAGGGTCCAGCCACTCGGGTCGCGGCAGGCACACGCCGCGACAGACCACCCGGCGACCTGAACGCGGCCACGGACACGAGCCGCCTGTCGTCGGCACCCTCACCCGATCGAGAGTCCGTGACGGCCGGGCTCGTCCAGCGCGGGGT
This sequence comes from Nonomuraea recticatena, assembly GCF_039533245.1. Taxonomy (NCBI): domain Bacteria; kingdom Bacillati; phylum Actinomycetota; class Actinomycetes; order Streptosporangiales; family Streptosporangiaceae; genus Nonomuraea; species Nonomuraea recticatena. Next base: position 119,415 of record NZ_BAAATE010000021.1, read on the forward strand.
CCAGTAGTAGGGGCTTGAGCCGCAACCGAACGGCCAGTCACGATAAGGAGCCCGGTGGGCACCTCTTGTCGTGACTGGCCGTTCTGATGCGGGTGGCTGGGGGCGGGGCCAGCGTGACCTGCCCGGGACCGATCTATCCGAGCACCGGGTAGTTCGCGCGGAACACGTTGTGCGGGTCACGGGCCCGCTTGATCTCCCGCAGCCGCGCGAGCGCGCTGCCGGAGAAGGACTTCGCCGCCGTGTCACCGGGGGACAGCACGGTGTACGGCTTGCGGCCGCTGATGTAGGCCTCCAGGTCGGCCACGACCTCGGCCTGCTTGGCGCGCGTCGCGTCGGCCGCGTGCGGCAGGCCGAGACCCACCATGCCGAGCAGGTACGGCTCAGCCACCGCGCCGCTCGCACCGGCCCCGTCGCCCGGCTCGGCGAGCGCCCCACCCAGGTGCCTGATCTGCACGTTGATGAGCGGTTCGACCGGCTTGGCCAGCAGGAGCTCCACCGCGTCCGCGTCCAGGCCGGTGAGCAGCTCCGCACGAGCGATGGATGGGGCCGGATCGGTGGGCTCGGCGGCGATGTCACCCAAGTCGGCGACCGGGACGACGCCGCGGCTGTCGGAGATCGCGTCATCGATCTTGTCGATGCGCGCCAGCAGGTCCTGCCCCTGAGCCGCCTCACCCAGATAGGCCAGATCCAGCGTCACCATCGGCGGCGCGCCGGGGGGCTGGAGCCGGTTGATCCAGACACTGAGCTCACGCGGCGCCTCGGCGGTGATCTCCAGGAACGCGTCGTACACCTCCCTGGTCCGGTGCTCCGGCCAGATCACGCGCCCGCCGTACAGGACTGGCGCGGGATACAGCTCGAGTTCGAGGGCGGTCACCACCGCGAAGTCCCCGCCACCGCCGCGCAGCGCCCAGAACAGCTCGGGATCGGACTCGGCGGTCACCCGGCCGGGCTCGCCATCGGCGTCCACGATCTCGATAGCCCGCACGCTGTCGGAGGCCAAGCCGTACTTGCGGCTGAACCAGCCGACACCACCGCCCAGGGTGTAGCCGGTCACGCTGACCCCCGGCGCGCTGCCGGCCAGGCCAGTCAGACCCAGCGGACCGGCCGCCGCCAGCACCTGCCCCCACTTCACGCCCGCGCCCACCCGGACCACGCGCTCCTGTGCGCGTACCTCCACCTCGTTCAGCAGGCCGGTACGCAACAGGATCAGGCCTTCCACATCACCCGAGGCGCCATGCCCGCTCGGCTGCGTGGTCACCGTCATACCCGCCCGCCGCGCGTAACGCACGAGCGCCGCCACATCATCGACATCCGCGGCCTCCACCACGGCCGCCACGGGCTGTCTGACGGTCAGATTCCACGCGGTGGCCGCCTGTTCGAAGCCGTCGTCACCGGCCAGGAGCACGCGCCCCTTGAGGACACCGCGCAGATCGTTGATCGTCATCGTCGTCTCCTTTTTCGAGTTCTCAGAAAGTGCGAAGGAATATTGTGCTGCGACCCGACCGCGTGTTCTGGTCCAGCGCGACCGGCTGCTGGATGGCGGGACGCTTGGAAGAGCTCCGGTCGCCCGGACCGCGTGGTTTACACGATGAGCAGAGCGCGCTGATCGGGCGTCGCCGGAGCGGCCTCGACCTTGCGGGTCTCGCGCATCATCAGCAGGCCGTTGACCACCATCAGCGTCGCGGTCAAGCCGTGGACGCCGAGCGCGGTGGGCACGGAGCCGTGGTGGGCCAGCACGGTGGTCATGTCGCCGTACGCGGCGAGGGCCTCCACCAGCAGCACCCAACCCAGCGCCCGGCGGTGGCCCGTCACCAGCAGGATGCCCATGACCAGGGCCAAGACGACGTCGCGGATTCCCTTGATGATCAGGAAGCCACCGCCGTCGCCGGACGGCCAGCTCGGCAGGCCGAAGCCCGGCGCCACCGTCTCCGGCCTCAGGATGAACTCCGTCCCGAACCAGAGGATGAAGAGGATGAAGGCGGCGGCCAAGACGGTGTTGATCTTCTTCAGTGACATTGTTCTTCTCCTGGCGAGTCTTTGTGAGCTTGGTGGGCTTGGGAGTCGTGTGGGGTCTGGTCAGGCGGCGCGGACGCGGCTGATGTGGCGGGCGTAGCGAGGGCGGCCGATGATGTGCCAGATGCCGCGTACCGGAGCGGGAAGGGCGGACAGGAGCGTGGCGCGCTCGGCCGGGTTCGCGTCCTCCAGGACGAGGCCGAAGAGGGTGAGCAGGGTGAACTTGGGCGTGTTGGCCACCAGGTGGTCGCCCAGGGAGGCCCATTCCTTTTCGGTGATGTGCTCGGCCGCGAGCGGAAGGAGAGTGGCCTCCTCGTCGTCGAGGTGCTCGAGAAGCACGGCCCGGTGGTCGGCGAGGGCGGCCACGAGCGTGTCGCGCTCGTCCGCCCCTGCGGCGGCCTCCCACGCAGGGACCGCGGCGTCCAGCCTGGTCAGCGTGGCCGCGACGCGCTCGTGCTGTGCCTCCATGCGCAGGACGATGTCGGCCTCCAGATCGACCCGGGACAGCAGCGGCGGCCACAGCAGCTCGTCCTCGCCCTCGTGATGGTTCTTCAGTCCCAGCCGGTAGTCGCGGAAGTGGTCGGCGATCACCTTGGCGCGAGCGGTGTCACCCGGGGCGACCGCCGCGACGAGCTCCATCAGCAGCCGTGACTCGCGGCGGAAGGCCCGGTGGACGATCTCCATGTCCTGGGTGTTGACGCTCATCTGTTCCTGCCCTTCATCGGTTGCGACGTGTTCAGGCTGCTCCCGGGTGTTTGGAGGGGATTTGGAGTCGACTTGGAGCCGTCCACGTAAGATGTGCGGGTCATGGTCTTGATCGGGGTGCTGGGAGCGTTCACGGCCGAGGTGAACGGTGAGTCCGTGCACCTCGGCGGGCCGCGCCAGCGGGGCGTGCTGGCGTTGCTGGTGGCGGCGCGTGGGCAGGTCGTGCCGGTCGACCGGATGATCGAGGATCTGTGGCGCGGGGAGCCGCCCGCGCGGGCGCTGATGTCCTTGCAGGCGTATGTGTCCAACCTGCGCCGGCTGCTGGAGCCCGGGCGCCCGCCGCGCACGCCGGCCCGGCTGCTGGTGAGCGCGTCACCCGGTTATGCGCTGCGGCTGCCGCCGGAGTCGGTGGACGCGTGGCGGTTCGAGGACATGCTCGACCAGGCCCGTACGGTCACCGACCCGCGCGTCGCCCAGGCTCGGCTCGCCGAGGCGTTGAGGTTGTGGCAGGGGCCGGCGTTCGCCGAGGTCGCCGACGAGCCGTGGGCCGCCGCCGAGACGGCCCGGCTCAACGAGCTGCGCCTGGTCGCCACCGAGCTGCACGTCGCGGCGGGTCTGCGAATCGGCGACCCCGCCGCGGTGGTTCCCGAGGCCGAGCGGCTCACCCGCGACGAGCCCCTGCGCGAGGAGGGCTGGCGGCTGCACGCCCTGGCGCTGTGGAGCAGCGGCCGCCAAGCCGACGCGCTGGCGACGCTCCGCCGCGCCCGCGGCATCTTCGCCGAGGAGCTCGGGCTCGACCCTGGCCCGGACCTGACGGCGTTGGAGGAGGCGATCCTCGCCCAGCGCACGGACGTCATGCGCGCGTCCGTGCCCCCGCCACCGCCGACCGTCCCGCTGTCGCGGCCGGCTCCGATCATCGAGGCGCCGTTCGTCGGACGCGAGGCACAGCTGTCGGCACTGGTCACGGCCGCCGCCGAGGCCGCCGCCGACGGAGCCCGCATCGCCCTTGTCACCGGCGAGGCCGGGCTCGGCAAGTCGACGCTGCTGGAACACCTGGGCAGACGGCTCGAACGTGACGGGTGGCTGGTCGCCGTCGGCCGCTGCCCCGAGGTCGACAGCGCGCCGCCCGCGTGGGCCTGGACCGAGGCGCTGAGAGCCGTTGCCGCGGCCACGTCCCCTGGCGGGTTCGCCGATGACCTCGCGCCGCTGCTCACCGACACCGGGCAGGCGGACGACGACGCCACCGCGGGACGGTTCCGGCTGCGCCGCGCCGTGTGGAAGTGGCTGGCGGCGGTCGCCGCGCAACGCCCGGTCGCCGTCGTGCTGGACGACCTGCACTGGGCGGACGCCGCCACGCTGGAGCTGCTCGGCGGCGGCCTCGGCATGCGGGCCCCGATCCTGGTCGTCGCCGCGTACCGCGCGGACGAGAGCGGGCACCTCACCGAAACCCTGGCCTCCCTCGCGCGCGCCACGCCCCTCCGCCTGGCGCTGCCGGGGCTGGACGACGAGGCCGTCGCGGAGCTCGTACGGACCGAGTGCGAGGCCGACGAGGAGACCATCGCAGGGATCGCCGCGCGCACCGGCGGCAACCCGTTCTACGTGCGCGAAAGCGCCCGGCTGCTGAACGGAGAGGGCGCGCTGGTCGCCCTCTCCGAGGTCCCGAGGGCGTACGGGACGTCCTCCGCCGTCGGCTCGCGCGGCTGCCCGAAGGCGGCGTGTCCATCCTCCGGCTGGCCGCGGTCGCAGGCCGGGAAAGCTCAGTGGACGTCCTCGTCAAGGCGGCCGACACCGACGAGGACGGCGTGATGGACGCGCTGGACGCGGGCGTCATCGCCGGGCTCCTCGACGAGCCCGGCCCAGGCCTCATCCGCTTCGTCCACGCCCTCGTCAGGGACACGCTCATCGCCGACCTCAGCCGCCTCCGCACAGCGCGCATGCACGCCCGGATCGCAGCCGCTCTTGAAGGCACCGACGACATCGCGGCGCTGGCCCACCACTACGCGCGCGCCGGCTCACCGAAGGCCGTCGGCTACTGCGTCCAGGCCGCCCAGCTTGCCGAGGCCCGCTACGCCCACGACGTGGCGGCCGACCTCCTCAGCGACGCCGTCGCCAACTCGACCGGGCCGGACGAACGGGTCGAACTGCTCGGCAGGCTGCTGCGCGCGCAGATCCGGGCGGGAGCCGTCGGAGCCGCCCGCGAGACACGCCGTGAAGCCGTGGAGTACGCGGAGTCCCTGGGCCGCGACGACCTGATGATCGCCGCATTCACCGCGTGGACAGAGCCGACCCCCTGGCAGGCCCGTACCTACGGCACAGTAGACCGGCCCATCGTCGACCGCCTGAGCCGCTTGTTGAAGCGCGACCTGGCCCCTTCGGTGCGGTGCCGGCTCCTGACGGCGTACGCGGACGAACTGGCCGGCGAGGACGACCCGACCGTTCTGGAGGCAGCGCAGGAGGCACTCGACCTCGCCACCGGACCCCGGCTGCGGGCCGCGGCACTCCAGATCCTGGCCCGAGTCCACGGCGACGCCGAGCTCTGCCGGGAGCTCGTGGAGATCGGCACCGAGCACGACCTGCCGGTCTACCGCGTCACCGGGCTGCTCAACCATGCCAACGTCGCCGCCGCCGCCAACGACCCGGTGACCATGCACCAGGTGATCACCGAGGCCCTGGAGATCGCGCGCACCTACCGAATGCGCGAGGCGATCGCCGTCACCGAGATCACGCTGGCGAGCCTGGCGCTCATCGAAGGCCGATTCGCCGACGCCGAACTCCTCTACCTCAAGGCCGACGAGGGCATGCGGCGCGCCGGATCGGTGCACGCCACGGGCTTTCTCCACCTCGCCCTGGCCATGATCTGGCTGAACGACGGCACGCTCGGTGCGCACCTGGACGACGTGCGCGCCCTCCACGCCACGCTCGGCTCCATGACCTCCGACCTGCTCGCGCTCGCCCTCCACGCCAACGGCCTGGACGCCGAAGCCCGTGAGGTCCGCGCGTCACCCAGCCCGATCCGCCGCGACTTCTTCTTCACCTTCCTCACGACGTTGCGCGCGATGGCCATCGTCGCCTTGAACGACCGCGACGCCGCCGAGGAGATCTACGCGACGCTGCTCCCGCACCGCAACGGCCCCCCGGCGGGCGCCACGAGCCTGTCGGTGGCGCTGCGCCCGGTCGCCTACACCCTCGGCGAACTGGCCGTCCTCCTCGGCCGCACCGACGAGGCCGCCACCCACTTCACCCAAGCCGCCACCATCGCCGACCAATGGAACGCACCCCACTGGGCCGCCGAGGCCCGGTTGCGAACGACCACCCAGCCTCTGCCCACGGCAGGGTCAGGCTCAACGCGATAGCCGACCTTGAGCAGGGCGCCTGAAGTCGCGGGCGGCACGACGACCACGTGCTGCCTGTCGCTGTCAGGTGGTGAATGTGTGCAGGCCGGCGGTGCTCAGGGTCTGCTCCGCGCCGAACTCCTCGAAGGTGCTGACATGGCGGAAGCCGAGGCGGGCGGCGAGCTTGAGGGAGCGCAGGTTGGCTGTCTGGGTCACGACCACGACCGGCTGATCGGGTAGTTCGCCGGCGGCGGCGCGCAACACGGTCGTCGCGGCCTCGAACGCGAGCCCAGCGCCCCACGCGCTGCGCCGCAGCACATAGGACAGTTCCAGCTCCTCGCCGTCCTCGATGACGTGGCCGGGCCGGTCGGCCGACCGGCGCTCGAGGGCCAGTGTTCCGACGAGCCGGTTGGTCGTGATGTCCGCGATGACGAAACTCCCTGGATGGGATGTCAGGCCGGCGGCGCCGACGGCATCGATGTACCACTCGACGTCGCTGCGGGGCTTCGGACCGCCCAGATAGGCCCTGACCTCGGGATCGGTGGCCAGCTCGATGAATCCTTCGCGGTCGATCTCCTGCGCCTTGCGCAGCAGGAGTCGATCCGAGCCGAGTTCCGTCGCGGACAGCGTGGGCGAATGGATCATGGTGACCATCCTGGCGGTGAACCTCCTGGGCGTTCAACCGGACCATCCGCCACCGTTGGCTCCATCGCGCCGGACCCCGCCGTGACCGGGGCCACCACCGCCCGCGTTGAGTGCGGGTTCCCGCGCCCCTGACGAGCACGGCGGCGGAGCCGTCATCGGCCTTCCTGGGCGCGGATGGCCGCGGCGGGGCAGAGCGCCACGGCGTCGCGGACGGCGTCGTGCAGGTCGGGGCGGGGTGTGGGATCGCGAAGCATGACGACGCCGTCCTCCTCGCGCTGGTCGAAGACGTCCGGCGCGGACAGGACGCACTGACCGGCGGCCACGCAGCGGTCCTGGTCGGCGATCACTCTCATGCCTGCTCCCAGGTGACGGGAAGCCGCCGCACCCCATAGGCCAGGGACGCCTCGCGCATGGAGATCTCAGCCGCCGGCACGGCCAGGCGCAGTGCGGGAAACCGCTCGAACAGCATGCGATAGCCGATGCGCATCTCGATCCTCGCCAACTGCTGACCGAGACACTGATGCACGCCGTGGCCGAAGGCCAGGTGGTGCCGGGCTCCATCACGTCCGAGCCGCAGGACGTCGGGGTCGGCGAACCGCGCCGGATCGCGATTGACCGCGGGCAGGCCGATGATCACGGTCTCGCCCGCGCGGATGAGCTGCCCGTCCAGCTCGACGTCCGCCAGGGCGGCACGACTGGGCGAGCCCCGGTGAATGATGGTCAGGTAACGCAGCAGCTCCTCGACCGCGCTGTCGGTCAGTGAGGTGTCGGCGCGGTAGGCGTCGAGCTGCTCGGGGTGGCTCAGGAGGGCGAAGACGCCGAGGGCGAGCATGTTCGCGGTGGTCTCGTGGCCTGCGATCAGCAGCGCCAACCCGATGGTGGTCAGCTCCTCGTCGGTCAGGTCGCTGTCGGTGATCAGCCCGCCCAGCAGGTCGTCGGTGGGGCGCGGACGCTTGCGCCGCACCAGGTCGGCGAAGTAGTCGGTGAGTCGTCCCGCGGCGACCGTGGCCTGTTCCACGGAGGCGTCCAGATCGACGGCCACGGCCGTCTGCTCCTGGAAGAAGGCGTGATCCTCGTAGGGAACGCCGAGCAGCTCGCAGATCACCAGCGAGGGGATCGGCAGAGCGAACGCCTGCACGAGATCGACGGGCGGCCCGGCCTTGGCCATGGCGTCCAGGTGGTCGGCGGTGATCTGGACGATCCGAGGCTCGAGGCGCCTCATCCGCTGAACGGTGAACTGCCCGGTCAGCAGGCGCCGGAACCGCCTGTGCTCCGGATCGTCCATGACGACGAACATGCCGGGCGCCGGCTTGTCGCCGCTCCCGGCCAGGACGTTGCGCCGCGGAAGCGGCGAATGCTTGAGATCCATCCGGACGCTGAAGCGTGGATCGGCCAGGACCCTGCGTGCGGCGTCGTAGCGGGTGACCAGCCAGCCGACGTGGCCGTCCGGGAAGGCCAGCCGGGTGAGGGGCTGGGAGTCACGCAGCCGCGTCAGCTCTTCGGGCGGGTCGAACGGGCAGGCGGGATCACGCCGGGTGGGCAGGGTCACCGGGGTTCCAAGATTCTGATCGGTCACTGACACAGCTCCGTTCAGGAAGTTCTGATAGCTCACCCTATTTTGAGAGTAAACCACCATTTGCTGGTGCGGTACATTTCGACCATGGGCACCAGCGGGCTACGCGAACGCAAGAAGGCCAGGACCAGGGAGGCGATCCTGCGCGAAGCGTTCAGGCTCTTCCGTGAACGCGGCTACAACGCCACCACCATCGACCAGATCGCCGAGGCCGCCGAGATCTCGCCCGCGACCTTCTTCCGCTACTTCCCGACCAAGGAGGACCTGGTCACCTTCGATCGTTTCCCTCCGCTCATCGAGGCTCTCCAGGTCCAGCCGCCCGGTGAACCGGTCGCCGTGCTGCGCGGCGCGTTCCGTACGGCGTTCGCCTCCCTGACCGCCGAGGAGATCGCCGCGGGGCACGCGCGGGAGGTGTTCGCGGCGACCGTCCCCGAGCTGCTGGCCGCCAACCTGCGCAGGAGCCCCGGCCTGCTGCGGGAACTTTCCGAGATCGTCGCGGACAGGGTGGGATGCGGCGCGGACGACCCCCGGATCCGCAACGTCGCCGGCGCCGTCTTCGGGGTCGTGGCGATGGTCTGGCTGCAATGGGCGCAGGACCCCGACATGGACGGGCCCGCCGAGATCGACAGGGCACTCGCCCACCTGGAGTCCGGCCTGAGCCTGTAGGCGTGTCGCTCAGCCGGGAGAGGCGGCGATCTCCACGCGGTGACCGTCGCCGTCGGACAGGAACGCCGCCAGCGCCCGCCCCTGCTCGGCCACGGTGGTGCGGTCGCCTCGTGAGAAGCGGCGCAGCGGAGTGACGGTCACGGCGCCTGCCTTGACGCTCCAGGTCGCGGCGACCCGGCCGTCGACCAGGACAACGCGGGCGCCGGCGACCGACAGGCCGCGATGGGCGTCGTCGATGATCCGGCTGCGGACGTGTTAACCGAGGATCGCGTTGTCGAAGGCCGGCAGGAACCGCACAGGGGCGGGTGTGTAGGGGTCGGGGCGCGGCGCGTCGGGGAGGGGTGTGACCGAGATACGCGCCAAAGGGGCAATGGGGTGATCTTGAAGCCCTGATCTGCTCGGATTTACGTGCGGCGGCGTGCAGCGGGGTCGCGTTCGACGACGTGCCGGGCGACCGAGTCGACGCCGGGGCGGGCGTACCGCTCCAGGGAGCGGACGGAGGCGTGGCGGGAGCGGGCCAGCAGCATCGGGGTCGAGGCGCCCTCCTCGGCGTCGTGTGTAAGAGCGCTGTGCCGGAGCCGGTGCAGGGTCCAGCCGTCCAAGTCCTCAATGTCCTCGGGCGAGGCGAGCGGGTTGGCCAGCAGCCGGGTGTTCTCCTCGAAGATTTCTTCAGCTCGGCGGTAGGAGAGCCGGCCCCGACCGGTCTCCGGGCACACGTCCAGCGTCGGCGTTCCGGCCGGGGCCTTGCGGTCGGTGAGGAACAGCGGGCCGCGGGTGCGGCGGGTGATGAGCCGGAGCAGGAGCTGGGCGGTGCCGGACTGCCAGTGAATCCACTCGGTCGCTCCGCCCTTGGCGGTGATCTTCCCACGCTTGTCCTGCGGGTACAGGTCTTCCACATTGAGGCACAGCACCTCGTCGGCCCGTGCGGCGGACTCGTAGAGCATCTTCCACTGCGTCTTCTCCCGCAGCGCGACGTCGAGGCGCCACAGGGCGGCGATCTGGTTCTCCGCGAGAGCCTTGGTGCGGTCGGGCGGTGCCGGCCGCCGCTCGATGCCGATCGTGGGATCGCCTTCGATCCAGCCTTGGCGCTGCCACCAGCCGATCGCCTTCCGGGCGATGGACAGTTCACGGTTGACGGTGTCGGCGTCCATCTCATCCGCCCGCGCGGCGGCCAGCTCGGCCAAGACTTCCGGCAGCGCCGGGTCGTCGATCGAGGTGATGGGGAAGACGGGCGGTTTCGCGCCTCGTCGGGCGGGCCCGGTCGGCGCGGGTTCTCCGGTGAGCATCCATCCCCACGTCGTGAGGGAGATCCGGTAGATCCGGGCGGAGGACTTCGCGATGCCCGCGCCGGTGAGGTAGCGCTCGACCGCCGCGGTGTACGACGCGGGTGGGGCGGACAGAGATACGACCCGAGCGCGCGGCAACCGAAGTGCGCCCCCGCTCCCGAGATCGGTCACTGGTTCGATCGTCACGCCGTCCCGCCCTTCCGGCACTGCCGCAGTAAATGCGTACACCTCGCCCCGGCGGCCGGAATGGCCCGCCGCAGGTCGCGGTGATCACGGTAGGGGCTCCGCCGCAGTAAATCCGGCATTTACTGCGGTAGTTCTTCCGGTTTCCGCTGGGCGGCTGCGGTGAGCTGGGCGGCCAGATTCTTGAGCGCCTGCCGCAGTTCGTCGGGATGGTGGATGGTGAAGGGCCACTCCAGGGAGGCGAGCATGTGGGCCATGCCGTCCAGCCGTTCTGCCCGTGCGTGCATGAGAACGCCGGTGGGCTGGGCGGTGAGGGTCACCGCTGAGCGAGGCAGCCGGCGAGCGATCTCATCGAGGGGGCCATGGATCGTCACCTCGACCTGCCAGCGGTAGGGCCCCTGAGCGAGGGTCGAGGTCAGGTGGGCGACGGGGTCGAAGCCGTCAGGTGCGGTGAAGCTGTCGGCTCGGGGGTTGACGGAGGTGATGCGGTCGATGCGGAAGGTGCGCAAGCTGTCGCGGAGGTGGTCGTGGCCGACGACGTACCAGCGGCCGGTGTGGAAGACCACGCCGTAGGGGTCGATGTCGCGTTCGGTGTGTTCCTGGCGCCAGGACTGGTGGCTGATGGCGACGGTCGTGTGGGCGCGGGAGGCCTGGGCCAGTGCCAGCAGGACGCCGGTTCCGGGGGCCTGCCCGATTACGGCGTTGGCGGTGAACGACAGGGTCTCCCGCATGGCAGCGAGCGGTTCGCGCAGGGCCTGCGGGAGCACCCGTTCGATCTTGGCCAGGGCACCGGCAGTGGCCGGCGCGGCGGTGCCCATGCCCAGACGGTCTGCGGCGAGCAGGCCAAGAACGACGGCGAGGGCCTCGTCATTGGTGAGGACCAGGGGTGGCATGCGGTAGCCGCGGGCCAGCCGGTAGCCGCCGTAGCGGCCGCGTTCGGCTTCCACGGGGATGCCCAGGTCCCGTAGGTGGGACATGTACCGGCGCACTGTGCGGACGTCGGTGTTCAGGCGGTCGGCCAGCTCCATCCCGGTGAGCCGGGCGTTGGACTGGAGGAGTTCCAGCAGGGTCAGTACACGGGTCAGGGGATGCGACATGGATCACTCGGCATTTCAGGGCGGATTCTGTCCTGTATCGACTTTACGCTCCCCGCAGTACCTACTTCTGGGAGATCACATGGCCACCTTCGTACTCGTTCCCGGCGCCTGGCTCGGGGCGTGGGCCTGGGAAGACACCGCCCGCGCTCTGCAGGAGCGCGGCCACACGGCGCTGCCGCTGACACTGACCGGCCTGGCCGAGCACGCAGACCAGGGCGGACCCCAGACGGACCTGGACACGCACATCGCGGACATCACGGGATTCGTCGAGCGGAACGATCTGCGCGACGTCACGCTGGTCGCCCACAGCTACGCGGCTGCCCCGGTGACCGGGGCAGCCGGACGTCTCGGCGACCGCCTGGAGCGCGTGATCTACGTGGACAGCGCCCCGTTCGCCCCAGGCATGTGCATGCTCGACCTCATGCCACCGCAGGCAGCGGACCAGCTGCGCCAGCAGGTCGACGCTTCCGGCGACGGGTGGCGGCTACCGATGCCGCCCTTTGAGGTCCTGGGCTTGTCCAGCAGCCTCGACGGGCTCGATGAGGGCCAGCGGAACGCTCTGCGCACGCGTGCCACCCCTCAGCCGTTCGGCACTTTCACCCAGCGTCTCGCCGGCCCGGCCGAGCCCGGTCCCGGTGTGGACCGTGTCCTGATCGCCTGCCGTGACTTCACGGGGCTGCTGGATGCCGGGGTGCCGATGCTGGCCTACCTGAACCAGCCGCCGTGGCGGCGCTTCGACCTGCGCACCGGGCACTGGCCGATGCTGTCCGCGCCCGCCGAACTCGCCCGCGTCCTCGACAAGGCCGTCTCCTGACCGCGCCGGCCGAGAGGCACAGCCCGACGCCTGACCACGAGAGCATCCGCAGGCTGCGGGCCTGTGCGCAGGCCCTGGCTGGCGGAGCATGCGAGGCCTCTGCCGTGACGGTCGTCCGACGGGTCTTCGCCATCCAGGCCCAGGACGCCACGGCCGCCGACCTGGGCATCCGGGTACGCGGCCGGGACATCACCGCCCAGGCCATCCGCACGGCATACGAGAAAGAGCGGAGTATCGTCCGCAACTGGTACATGCGCGGCACCCTGCACACCATCCCCAGCGACGACGCCCGCTGGGTGTTGCAGTTGCTGTCCCCGCGGATCCTTGCCGCAACCAGCCGCCGCTACCAGCAGCTGGGCCTGGGCGATGATCTGCGCCAGCGCGCCGACCATCTCATCCGGCGTGCTCTTGCCGCGCACGGCCCACTCACCCGGGCCGAGCTGACCGAGCGCCTTACCACCCTCGGTATTCCGCCGGACGGGCAGGCGCCGTTCTACCTGATCCGCCACGCAGCACTCACCGGCATCCTCTGCCATGGTCCGCAGCGCGCCGGTGAGGGCACGTATGTGTTGCTCGACGACTGGCTGCCCTCCACCGGGCGCTTCCGGTGGGAGGGCGACGATGCTCTCGCCGAGCTGGCCCGCCGGTACCTGACCGCGCACGCCCCCGCCACCTTGGAGGACTTCGCCGCCTGGTCCGGACTGCCGATCACCTGGGCCCGCAGGGCCTGGAAAATGCTGGCGGAATCCGGCGTGATCACCGAGTACGGCGCATTGACCATGCTCGCCGGGCGGGTGAAAGAACTCCCACGCTCGTCTGACACCCCGGACGTTCGCATGCTGCCCGCCTACGACAACTACCTGATCGGCTACCGCACCCGCGAGGCGTCCGTCCCCGCTCTCCACCAGGCCCGCGTCTGGCCAGGAGGCGGCCTCATCCGCCCCACCGTCATCGCCGACGGCCTGGCCATTGCCACCTGGACCCGTGGCCCCGGCTCGCGCTCCATCCAGGTGGATGCGTTCGAACCTGTCCCGCCTCAGATCGAGCAGGGTATCGACATGGAAAAGGAGGCCGTCGTCGGCTTTCTGCGGCCCACCACATAGCCGACCCGCATCCCGATCCGAAAGGGCGGCCGCATAGGCGAGAACGTTGGGTCAAGCGGCCTGACCGAGGCCGGCGGCGATCAGACCCTGCTCACGGAGCGGGGTGAAGTCGACGTCTTCCGGCCGGATGCCGACTTCGTGGGTGCTGTACTCGCCGAACCGGTTGATGTGTTCGGTCAGGTACGGCGAGATGTGCGCCAGGTCTTCCGGGTCGATCTCCCATCCCTCCTCCAGCAGCTGGCGGACGATCTCCGCGATGTCCAGGGCGTTGTGGAAGATCACCGCGTTCGTGAGCAGGGCGTTGAACTTCATCGCCTTCTCCTGCTCGATCGGGTCGTTGTCGGCGATGACGCCGCGGTTGCCGAAGCCGATCCACTGGGAAAACCGGTTGAACGACTCGACCTTGTTGGTCGCCGCGGTCACCCGCCGCCGCAACGGCGCGTCCGAGAGGTAGCGCAGAAGCTGGACGGTGCGGATCACGCGGCCGACCTCGCGGAAGGCCGCGTAGGTGGCGTTCTTCCGCGACCCCGACCGCAGCCGCTTGAGCAGCGTGGAGGAGGAGATGGTGCCCTCGCGTACGGAGACGGCCACCCGCATCAGGTGGCGGAACTGGGACTCGATCAGGTCGAAGTCGATTGTGTTCTTGCCCGGCTCTCCGAACAGGGCGTCGATGTGTACGTACTCGCTCTGCTTGGAGGGCCGGTAGAAGGTCAGTTCCTTCCAGTTCCTGATCCTGGGCATCAGGTCGAAGCCCAGGAGGTGGGCGAGCGCAAAGACAGGGAAGCTCTGGCCCTGCGTATCCGCGTGCACCGTGGTCGGCTGCACCTCGGAGGTGTTCTTCAGCAAGCCCTCGATGATGTAGACGGCCTCCCACACGCCGCACGGGATGAAGTGCGTGAACAGCGCGATGTAGGTGTCCGAGACGTGGTGGTAGGCGATGCCGCCCTGCTTGCCGTACCGCACGCTCGTCTCGGAGAGCAGGTTGTCGAGATAGGTGTCCATGTGGGTGCCGTCCGCCGCCACCGCGGTCCCGTCACCCCACGCCTGCGAGATGTCCGGGCGGGCGTGCGCGTTCACCAGGTCGGCGACCGCCTCGTTCAGCAGCACGATCGAGAAGTGCTTGTTGGCGACGTACGACAGCTCGTGCCCGCTCACGCCGGGGATGTGCCGGGCGGCCTCGTACGGGCCCATGTTGGTGCCCCTTGACGAACGTGACGATCACGTAGCGGCCCAAAGGGCCGGTGAGCTTGGGTTCGTTGCCCGAGGCCGGGCCGAAACGGCGCCACCACTCCACCCAGTTCACCTCGGTACGGATCTTCGAGGCCAGCTTGTCGAAGGTCGAGAACCCCGGCAGCTCCAGCCCGGCCTCCACCACCTTCTCCAGCGCGATGTTGATCAGGTCCGCCGGGCGGTTCTTCGCCGCGGCCTCCTTGCGGATCGACTGCTCGACGATCTGCCGGGCCTTGGCCTGGTCATACGTCACGCCGGCCTGCTTGCGGACCAGGCCCCGGTGATGCTTGGCGGTCCGCTCCGCCCGGTATACCGGCAGCGTGCCCTCCGGCAGCTCCACCGCACGCCGGACGAAGTCCACCACCATTTCCAGGACGTCCTCCAGCGCCGGGAACACCCCATGCGCCGGTACGACTTCAGCATCAGCAGCAGCGCCAACAGATGCTCATCGCAGTCCGTGGCATCGGCTGCCCACTCCAGCTCATCGCGGCTCGGGGAGAAGAACAGATGCAGCTCATGCGCGGTGATCAGCCGCTTGAACCGTGGATACGCGGTCCGTTCAATCGATGTCACAACCCACCCCAGGCCCCAGAGGACGCTCAACATCACCATCAACGACACTGGGCCGAATGGGTGACGGGCGACGAGCGCTCAGGGCTTCAAGATCATCCCGTTGCCCCTTTGGCGCGTATCTCGGTCACACCCCGGGGAGGTCCAGCAGTTCCCGGCCTCGCTCGTCGCGGAAGGTGACCAGCTCCTCGCGTATCGCGGCCACCGCGCCCGGCAGTCCGGCCAGGCCGCACCAGGCGCGCAGGTCGGCCGTGGCGGCGGGGCCGAAGGCAGCGAGATAGCGCCGTACCAGCGCCTCGCCGACCGGATCGGAGCCCTCAGGGGCCGGCGGGTCGCTCTCGCGTCCCAGCCAGGAGGAGAGCAGGACGTTGCGGCAGGGCCGAGAGCATCGCCGGGTCGAACGCGCAGCCGCGACCAGAGCCCGACGAACGGTTCCTGCGGCTCCTGCGCCTGCAAACCGCACAGGTGCGCGACGGCGTCGAGGACCGGCATGTCCGCGCGATCGAGCAGCAACTGCCGAGCCAGCGTCGCGCGGTTGAGCGCCCGGGTGTCGAGAACGGTCATCGGGGCCACGCCGCTCGTGTGGTGGGCGGCGGGTCGTAGGACACGCTCAGGGGGCAGGGGCTGATCTGCGTTCCGGTCCTCCCCGGGGGCCGCATCCTCATGGTGGTTGTTCCCTTCGGAAGAAGGTGCGGGGACAGGAGCGTGGTGGGGGAGGACGGACGGTGCGCGCCTCCCTCACCACGCATGACGGCTCAGCCGTTGTACTCGCTCACGACGTCCACGACCCAGACGACGCCGAAGCGGTCCGTGAGCATCCCGTACAGCGGCGCCCACTGCGCAGGCGCCAACGGCTGCGCGATGGTCGCTCCGGCGGACAGTTTCTCCCAGTACGCGGTGACTTCCTCCGTGGTCTCGCCGCGGAGGGAGACGAAGAACGAGTTCTCACCCCGCTCCCACGGCGTTCGCGAGGGCACGTCGTAGGCCATCACGTGGAAGCCGTTGTCCGCGACCACCTGGCCCCACATCACCTGGTCCGCCTCGGCGGGGTCCTGCACGCTGCCGGCGTCCTTGTACGTGACGGCGGCGAGGTCACCACCGAACACGGCCTGGTAGAACTCGAGCGCCGCGCGGGCGTCGCCCCGGAAGTTCAGATGAGTCACGGACTTGACGGACATGGTCGGCTCCCAGCCTTCGGTGATTGTCTACGGACGCTCTGAAGCGCCCGGACCGAACTGCCGATCTCGCAATCGGCTGTCCGGCCTGAGGCAACAGTCGCAGGGGTAGCGGACAGGGTGTGGCCGCTTCTCGGGGCAGTATGGGGTTCATGCCGAAGACCTCAGCGCGACTGCTGTCACTGCTCTCGCTGCTCCAGGCGCGCCGGGACTGGCCGGGGGCGCTGCTGGCCGAGCGGCTGGACGTCAGCCCGCGCACCGTGCGTCGGGACGTCGACCGCCTGCGCGAGCTCGGCTATCCCATCACCGCCTTCAAGGGGCCCGACGGCGGGTACCGGCTCGACGCCGGCACGGAGCTGCCCCCGTTGCTGTTCGACGACGAGCAGGCCGTCGCCCTGGCCATCGCGCTCCAGATCGCCGCCACCGCCGGTGCCGGCATAGAGGAGGCCGCGGCGCGCGCGCTGAACACCGTCCGGCAGGTGATGCCCGCACGGCTGCGCCGCCGGATCGACACCCTCCAGGTGACCGCCGTCGAGCGCCCTTCGACCCGGCCGGACCCACAGGTCGACAGCAGCGTGCTCATGGTTCTCAGCGCCGCCGTCCACGCCCGCGAGGTGCTGCGCTTCGACTACGCGCCCGCAGGGGCGGACGACGGCGGCGGCGGTACCCCGCCTCGCCGGGTGCAGCCCCATCACCTCGTCACCTGGGGCGGGCGCTGGTACCTCGTCGCCTGGGACCTCGACCGCGAGGACTGGCGCACCTTCCGTGCCGATCGGATCACCCCTCGCACCCCCACAGGGCCCCGCTTCAGCCCGCGCGAGCTGCCCGGAGGCGAGGTGGCCGCCTTCCTGGCCGGCAGGTTCCGGGGCTCCGACGGCTCCGGCGACTGGCCCTGCCGCGGCGAGGTGATCCTCGACCTGCCCGCCGCCGCCGTGTCCAGCTACACCCGCGACGGAGTCGTCGAGGAACTCGGCCAGGACCGCTGCCGGCTCGTCCTGGGCTCGTGGTCATGGACCGGCCTTGCCGCCACCGTCGGCGCCTTCGACGCAGACATCGAGGTCGTCGGGCCGGCCGAGCTCAAGGAAGCCTTCGCGCACCTGGCCGGCCGTTACACCAGAGCCGCGACCGCCACCCCCTAGAGCGGCACTGTGGCCTGGCGTGTGGCGTGGGGCGCGAGCGACACGGGGGTGCGGCCCAGCAGGGCGCGGGAGGTGCGGGCCAGGTGGGCCTGGTCGGCGAAGCCGGCCGTGGCCGCGGCCGACGCCACCGACGAGAGGCCGAGCTGGGTGACGGCCGCCCGCAGCCGCGCCCACTGGCGCAGCCGTACCAGCGGGATCCCGACGGACGCGCGGACCAGGGCGCGCAGCCGTGGCGGCGACAGCCCTACCTCGGCGGCGATGGCGTCGACGGGCAGCAGGTCGGCGGCCAGATCCAGGGCGTGAGCCACCCTCGGGTCGAGGCGCGGGCCTGGGCCGGCGAGCGTGACGAGCTCCGTCAAGGCGGCGCCGGAGCCGAGGGCTGCCCGCATCCGCCGTACGGCTCGCTCGTCGAGCACCGTCACCTCCTGTCGCGGGCGCAGCAGCCACGGATCGACGAACAGCGCCGTGTAGGCCGAGGTCACCGCGGCGGTGTGGGCGAGCTGCGGCGGCACGAGCAGCCCCGCGCCCGAGATCCGCCCGGCCACGGCGGGCCCTCGCTCAGGAAGGACGATCTTCCACACGGGATGCACGTGACGGGCGACCCTCGCAGGTCCGTTCTCCTCGAACACGGTCATCCCGCCGCCGGGGACGGACCGCAACCGGCGATCGTTTCGTTCAAGCGCCTGCGCGGGCGTAGGGGTCAGCATCGCGTCATGCACGATATCGCCGCCAGCGCTCTGGCTCTCTTCCTGATCGCCGTGGGAGCCTCGCACTTCCTCTTCCCCGGATACTTCCGCACGCTCGTCCCCGGCTGGTTCCCCTGGGCAGGGCCGGCCGTCGCCGCCAGCGGGGTGGCGGAGATCCTCGTGGGCGGGCTGCTGGTCGTTCCAGGTGGGAGGGCGGCGGGGGGCTGGGCCGCCGCCGCGCTCATCACCGCCTATCTCGCCTCGCACGTGGACGCGCTACGGCACGCGCATCGCGACCGGCCGCGACTGCTGGACCGTCCGGCGGGCGCGGTGGCCCGCCTGGTGGTCAACGCCGCCTACATCGGCTGGGCGGTCACGGTGGCGCTGACCGCTCCAGGAGGCGGCTGAGACCGCTCGAGGCCCCGACGGGCAGGGCCTCGACATCAGGGCTTCGACATCAGGCGAAGGTCCGCGACGCGTCACCAGGCGCGGGTACGCCCCACCCACACGTTCCGGGCACGGAAGTAGGTGTTGCCGGAAGGGCCTGGTTGCTCGTTCCAGCCAGGACCGCCGGGCTCGATCCCGGAAGCCCAGGAGCCCATCTGCAGGTTGATGATGAGCCACTGCGGGACACCCGCCCAGCCGACTCCCCGGTGGGTCGCCTTCCAGACCCCGTCGAAGTAGTAGTCGAGCATGACGTCGTCGCCGTCCTTGTACATCCAGACGCGGTACTTGTGCCAGGCGTCGGGGTTGTGGCCGCTGACCGGTTCACGCTCGACGACCTCCTCGCCGCTGGCGTTCTTGCTCCAGGTGTTGAAGAGGTTGGTCGAGTTCCCCACGTATTCCAGGATGTCGCTCTCCGGCGGCCAGGCCGGCCAGGTACCCGTGGTCCAGAACGCCGGCCAGATGCCCTGTCCGGTCTGGGTGCGGAACTCGCCCTCGATGTCGTACTCGGGGAACTGGTCGTTGACGAGGATCTGCTCCTTGGCGTGGACGGCGCCCGAGCGGTACCACAGCGGAGCGTTCGGCGCGTGCGGGCTGTTCCCGTCCGCCGCGGCCAGCCGGGTCGCCGTCAGGGTCAGCACGCCCTGAGCGAGAGAGACCTGGCCGGCGTGCATCCTGGCGGCGCCGTTGTGGGTGTCGGCGCTGCCGTCCCAGGGGTAGAGGTGGTTCCACTCCCGGTTGAAGGCCGAGGTGCTGCTGAAGGAGGACTTCTCGATGAGGTTCTCCCATGAGGCGCCGGTGCGGCGGGCGCGGTCGGCGGCTGAGGACGTGGCATGGGCCGCGGTGGGGGCGAGTGAAAGGCCGAGGGACAAACCGCCGACGGCCGCAGCCGAGGCCAGGAGTTGACGCCGATTGATTCCTTGTTCGGACACGTTCTTTCCTTTCTTCGACCCCCGTCACCGGCGTGCGAAGTGAGCCGGTGCTGAGCGGGGACCAGGGCGCTCACGCAGGGAAGGGACGCTGTGGACCGCGTCCAAGGGCAGTCGAGGCACCCCAGCGCTGGGGAAGTGCCGGCGTCGCCGCAAGCGGTCCTCATTCAGGCGAATGATCATGATCGGGCGGGAACAGTATGCCGCACGCCATGGCGGCGGCCAAGCGGGTCGGTTGATCAGTTCGTGGGGAAGGGCAGGGCGAGGAGGTTGTAGGTCATAGCGATCTTGAAGAACACCACGCCGGCCAGCGCGAGCGTCGTGTGGCACAGCCGTCCTGGCAGGCCCCACCAGCCCTTCGCCCAGGCCGGCACCGCGGCGACGGTGACCAGGACGGCGCACAGGAGCCCGACCGTGGCGATGACCGGCAGCGCGGCGAGCGGGAGCGCGTTGAGGGCGGTCAGCTCCGCGGCCACGTTCGGGTCGGACATGATCATCGCGAACCCGGCCGCGAAGGTGGTCACCAGCGCGGCCGTGATCCAGGCCAGGAGCCGGGCGGCACGGGCGCCGGCCGGCTGGCGCGGGGCACCGGCGCGGGAGCGCCGCAGGAGGCGCACCGAGGCGGTGATCGGAAGGAGGAGGAAGGCGAGCGCGAACACCAGGGCGCTGAGACCGAACAGGATGGTGTGCGGTGTCGGGGCGTCGTACCAGGCCAACTTCTCCAGGGCCTCCGACGGGTTCATCGAGCTGGACAGCGTCCCCTCGCCGTCGAAGGCGATCCGCGCCTGGCCGTCGCGCTCCTGGAAGAGGCCGGGGCCGGTTCGCGTCCAGTGCTGGGTCGTCCTGGCCGGGTCGGGCGACAGCCCGGTGGTCGTCAGGGTGCCGTCGGCGTTGGCCTGCACGGTCGGCGCGGCGAACAGGGAGCCCGCCTTCATGAGGCTGGTACGGCTGGTGCGCGTGGAGCGGTAGGTGCCGGCGTATCGCGTCACGTCGCCGACCCCTGCGGTGGCACGGGCGGCGCCCGCGGTGGCCGTTTTCGCGGGCAGGTAGCGGTCGACGATCCGGTTGACGAGGCTCTGGCCGTTCCAGCCGGCGACGGTGCCGACGCCGTCGCCGTTGTAGACGACGTAGACGCCGAGGTTCTCCTCGGGGAGCAGGGCAAGGACGTTGTGGTGGCCAGGCACGTCGCCGTCCTTGTAGATGAGCCGGTGACCGTTGCGCGACCCCAGCTCGAAGGCGTAGCCCATGCCCGGGATGCGGGAGTCCTGGGCGTAGTGCTGCTCCTGGAGGCGGCCGGCGAGGTTCCTGCCCAGGCGAGGATCGTCGCGGAGCTGGGCGAGCATGAAACGGCCCATGTCGGCCGGGGTGGAGACGGGGCCGGCTCCGGTGGGGGCCCACGGCGCGTACTGGCCCTTGACGGTGGCGTAGCCGTCTCCGCTCGGGCGGTAGGCGCCGGCGAGGTCGGCGGCCAGCGCCGCGGAGTGCGGCACGGCCATGCTGGTGGCGTTCATCCCGAGCGGCTTGAGGATGTGCTGCTCGACGTACTGCGCGAACGGTTGCCCTGAGGCGGCCTCCACGAGGTGGCCGGCGAGCGCCATGCCGTAGTTGTCGTAGGCGACGCGCGTGCCCGGTGGGCGCACGCGAGGCGGTTGCCGCTGGGCCAAACTGCGCGACAGCGGGCCGACGTCTTCGGGATCGGCCTCGGCGAGCCCGACGATGTCCTCGTCGAAGCCTGCCGTGTAGGTCAGGAGGTGCTCCAGAGTGACGGGCCGGCCTGGATAGGAGTCCTCGATGGTGAACGAGGTGAGGTACCGGTTGACGTCCGCTCGCAGGTCGAGGCTCCCGTCCTCGACGAGTTGCATCGCCGCCGTGGCGGTGAACAGCTTGGCGAGCGAGCCGGTGAAGAAGCCGGTGCGGCCGGGGTCGATCGGCCGCCCCGTGGCCACGTCGGCGACCCCGTACCCCTTGGCGAGGACCGTACGCCCACCGGAGACCACGACGACCGCCGCGCCAGGGATGCGGTCCCTGGCCAGCTGCTCGGGGACGACACGGTCGACCAACTCGGCCAGTCCCGGCAGATCTGCCTGCGGCGGGGTCGGCTCGGCGGCAGCCACGGCAGGTCCCGAGGTGAGGATCACGGCGCCGGTCAGCGCCGTCGCCAGGATGCGGAGGAGGTGGGCTCTCATGAAGTAGACCCTGCCGACCTGGGGCGACGCGGGACCAGTGTCAGGAGCATCGACACCGCATGCGAAACGCATAATCAGTACATATCGGTAAGATCCTCCGCTGTGACGGTCATCCTGGTGATCCTGGCAGCCGTGGTATTCGACCCTCTGGCCCCACTGCCCAGCGTTCCTGCGGTCGCTATGGTCACCCTGCAGATCGTGCACAGCCTGCCGCGCCTGCGCCGC
Source organism: Nonomuraea recticatena (assembly GCF_039533245.1). Lineage (NCBI taxonomy): Bacteria > Bacillati > Actinomycetota > Actinomycetes > Streptosporangiales > Streptosporangiaceae > Nonomuraea > Nonomuraea recticatena. The sequence goes on from NZ_BAAATE010000021.1 coordinate 141,416, forward strand.
CTGCGCGGTCCGTGGACCCTCGCCGCCCAGGCCCTGCTGTTCCCGTGGGCCGGGCAGGGCGCCCCCGGGTTGCTCGCCGCCTCCGTGCTCCTGATCGCGCGAGGCCCGCTGCGCTGGGTGCTGTTCTGCGCCGTCGTGGCCGCCGCGGGCCTGATGAACACGGTCGACGTCTACACCTGCGTGAACGCCATGGTGAACGCGCTCACCCAGGGATTGGTCCTGTTCGGCGTCACCCGCCTGAACGACGTGCGCATCGAGCTGCACGCCGCTCGTCACCAACTGGCCGAGGCGTCGGTCGCCGAGGAACGCGAGCGTGCCTCCCGCGACCTCGAGAGCGTCCTGGGCTCCAGCCTGTCGGCCATCATCGCCTTGGCGGCGCAGGGGCGCACCGGCGACATTCTCACTCTGGCCCGTCGCGCCGCCGCACGCGCTCGGCAGGCTCCCCCCGCCCAGGCGCAGCCGTCCTTCGACGACCTCACACCCAGACTGGCGGTCCCCATCCTGGTGGCCGCGCACCTGGGCTTTCTGATCGTCTCGGCGGTGTTCCTCTGGCGCGCGGCCCTGCCTTCCGCCGTCCTGGCCATCGGCCTGCCGGCCGTGGTCGTCGTCACGCTCCTGCAGCTCCACCACTCGTTGCCCCGGCCGCCCGGCGTCCGGCCCCGGCACGCCGGGTGGACGCTTCCGCTGCAGTTCGTCCTCGTCCTGGTGCCGCTGTTCCTCCCGGACCGTCCCTACCCGCAGTTGATCGGCTTCGCGGCGGGCTCGCTTCTCATCCTGTGGACCCGCTGGGCGGCCTTCCCCGCGGTCGGCGCCATGCTGGTGGCCACGGCCGCCACGATGGCGCTACGCGGTGTCCCCCCGGCCGACAATCTCTACTGGACGTTGAACGCGCTGGCCATAGCGGTCATGTTCCACGGCCTGGCCGTGCACACCGACATGGTCACCGAGGTGCGCCAGGCACGTCTCTCCCTGGCCGGGATCGCGCTGGCCAGAGAGCGCCGCCGCATCTCCAGGGACGTCCACGATCTGCTCGGTTACAGCCTGTCGGCCATCGTGGTGAAGGGGGAACTGGCCGTCCACGTCCCCGAGCGGGCCGCCGAGCAGCTCGCCGACATCACCCGCATCGCCGAGCGCGCCCTCACCGACCTGGCCGCGGTTCCAGGCGACAGCGGCCACGCGCTGTCACTGGGAACCGAGCTGGCCTCCGCTCGCGAGGTGCTGTCCGCTGCGGGCGCGACCGTCCACGCCGATTCCGTCGTCGAGCTGCCAGGGGAGATCGACGCGCTGCTGGCCACCGTCCTGCGCGAGGCGGTCACCAACGTCCTGCGGCACAGCCGCGCCCGGCACTGCCGCGTCGAGCTCACTCTGCAGAATGCCACCGCACGCCTGCGGATCACCAACGATGGAGTCGGCGAAGCCACCGCGCCGCCCGGTCAGGGCCTGACGAACCTGGCCCAGCGGGTGACCTCGCTGGGCGGCACCCTGCGGACGGCGCACGTCCCCGGAGGGTATGAGCTCCTCGTCCTACAGCCAACCGGCCTCGGTCGCGATCCGGACGGCGTCAAGACGGTTGCGCGCGTCTAGCTTGGTGACGATCGCACCCAGGTAATTGCGCACCGTCCCCTTCGACAGGAACAACGTCGAGGCGATCACCGCGGGCTCCACGCCGTCGGCCGCCAGCCGCAGCACCTCGACCTCCCTGGCGCTCAGGGGGTTGGGCCTGCCCATGATCGCCTGCGCGGCCAGATCCGGGTCGAGCACGCGCTCTCCTGCGGCCACCCGCCGGATCGCCTCGGCCAGTTGGGCGGGCGGTGCGTCCTTGAGTATGAATCCACTGACCTCGGACGACAGTGCCTTGCGCAAGGTCTCAGGACGCCCCAGCGACGTGAGGAGCACCACTCTGCACGCGGGAAGCCGCTCAGCCAGCACCCCTGCCGCGGCAAGCCCGTCCATCTCGCCTGGCATGTGCACGTCGAGCACCGCCACGTCCGGCCGATGTTCCAGGGCGGCCGCCACCGCCGCCTTCCCTGTCGCGACCTCCGCCACGACCGTCAGGTCGCTCTCCAGCCCCAGCAGCGCGACGATGGCCCCGCGGATGAGGTCCATGTCCTCCGCCAGCAATACCCGAATCACGATCGCTCCTTCACCTCGCTGCACTGGCAGGGCGGAAGACTCATCATCCGCCCTGCGACCGGACGCCGGCGCGTCGGGGGTCGGCCCGCACGCTCATCCGCGCGGCGAAGGCGGTTCGGCTCCACATCGCGGCTCTGGATGGTCGGTCCTGGCAGTACAGCGGGGGTCGGTGTTCAGGGACGGGCTGCGGCGTAGAGGATGTCGCGCATGCCGGGCAGCGACTCCCGGTCTTCTCGCCAGACGAGTCGCAGGCTGAGATCCGGGAGCGGAAGGTCGAGCGGGACCAGGGCGCCGGAGCGGAGGCTGTCGGCGACCGCGAACCGGGGGAGCAGCGAGATGCCGAGCCCGTGCTCCCATGCGCGCATCACCGGGACGCCTCCTGCTTTGATCCGCCGGGGGCCCGAACCGAGGATCTTGTTGCCTGCCATCCAGAACGAGCACTCCGGCACGTTGACCAGGAGCCGCTCGTGCTCCAGGTCTCCGGGTGTCAGAGCGGCGAGCGGCGAACGGATGGGCGGGTGCGGCCACCAGCGCGAGGGGCACCGGGTCGAGGTCGATGAAGGCGAGCGGTCCGGCGGGGGCGGGGAAGCCGAGTCCGCCGACCGAGAACGTATCCGGCCTTCCCTGACAGACGCCGCGGGCGGAGCCTCAGCCCGAAGAGTGCGAAGCCGCCTCGTCGGCCCGATCGAGCAGGGCGCGCCGTTCGGGTTCGGAGTGGGCGACGACGGCGGCCTGCCGGAACAGGGTCGCGGCCCGCTCACGCCGGCCGTGCCGGGCGAGGAGGTCCGCTTCGGCCGCCACGGCCAGCGGGTAGTCGTCCAGCGCGCCGCCCGCGCGGGCCTGGGCGAGCAGGGCGAGACCGGCCGCGGGTCCGTGCGCGTAGCCGTGCGCGACGGCGCGGTTCAGCTCGATCACCGGCGAGGGCTGGAGCTCTGCCAGCCGGTCGTACCAGGTGGCGATCGCCGGCCAGTCGGTGGCGTCGGCGGAGGCGGCGGTGGCGTGGCAGGCGGCGATCCTGGCTTGCAGCGCGTACGGTCCTGCTTCTGGCGCGCCGTCGAGGACGCGCAGGCCCTCGGCGATCGCGGCGTGATCCCACCGGCGCCGGTCCTGTCTGTCCAGGGTGAGCAGGTTGCCCTGTCCATCTCTGCGGGTCTCGCGCCGCGAGTGCTGGAACAGGAACAGCGCCAGCAGCGCGGACACCTCGCCCTGGCCGGGCATGAGCCGCCGCAGGAGCCTGGCCAGGCGGATGGCCTCCTCGGCGAACGCGGGCCGTCCGTCGGCGTTGTAGCCGTGGGTGAACAGCAGGTACAGCACCGCGAGCACGCCGGGCAGCCGCTCGGTGAGCGCGGAACCTGTCGGCACCCTGTACGGGATGCCGGCCTCCGCGATCCTCGTCTTGGCCCTGGTCAGGCGCCTGGTCATGGTCGACTCGCTGACCAGGAAGGCCCGCGCGATGTCAGCGGTGGGCACCCCGCCGATCGTCCGCAGGGTCAGGGCCACGCGCGCCTCCAGGGCGAGGGCGGGATGACAGCAGGTGAAGATGAGGCGCAGCCGGTCGTCCACCACCTCCTCTCGCGCCGGGACGTGGCCCTCATCGTTCAGCGCGAGCACCGCCAGCTCGGCCAGCTTGCGGCGTTCGACCGAAGCGCGGCGCAGCACGTCGACCGCGCGGTTGCGGGCCACCGTCATCAGCCAGCCGCCCGGGTTGCGCGGCACCCCCTCCAGCGGCCACCGCTGCAGCGCGAGCGTCAGCGCCTCCTGGGCACAGTCCTCGGCCAGCGTCCAGTCGCCGGTGACGCGGATCAGCGCCGCCACGATCCGCGCGTACGCGTCCACGCTCGCGGCGGCGACGGCCTCGGCCGTCGCCGCCGCACGAACATCGGTCACGCCGGTCAATCGTTCAGGTCGGCCAGCGGGCGCAGCTCCAGCCGTCCTGCCCTGGCCATCGGGTGGGCGCGGGCCACCTCGATCGCCTCGTCCAGGTCGGCGCACTCCAGCAGGTCGTAGCCCACGATCACCTCCTTGGTCTCCGTGAAGGGCCCGTCGGACACCAGCAGGCTGCCGTCGCGGACCCTGACCGTCGTGGCCGCCGACGTCGGCGCCAGCGCGCTGCCCTCCAGACGACGACCGCGCGCGTCATTGTCCGACACCCACACCTCGATGTCGGGCTCGGCCGCCTTGTCGGTGTCGGGCTCGGTGTCGGTGCAGACGAACATCATGTACTTCATCGCTGTTCCTCACTCCCGTGAACTCACCACTATGACGAACGGGCGGCCCGATTCCGGACAGGGTGCTCCAGAGCGCCGGTGGAGGGGCGTCACGGGTGCAGCTGGTGATCATCGCCTACGAGGCGGGGCCGGTGTCGCCGCCCCGCTGAGGCCGTCCGCGCCCGTCCGCGCTCTGCGCGAGACGGCCGAGCACATCGGCCCAGCCGCTGCCGGTCTCCTGTTCGAGCAGGTCGGGAAGGCCGCTGTGGCGGAGGGTGAGCCGGGTGCCCTCGCCGTCCTGGGTCAGGGTGACCTCGACCCTGGTGGTTCCCGGCGGGATGTCGGGGGCTCCGGGGGTGGCCTCCCAGCCGAAGGTGAAGACGATCCGCTCGTACGGCACGAGCTCCACGAACCGCCCGTGCATGACGGGGCGTGGGCCGCCGTCCATGTGAACCCGCAGGGTCCCGCCCGGGCGGGCGTCCAGCTCGGCCGTTCCCCACCACTGGGCCAGGCGGGCAGGATCGGTGAAGAACCGCCACACGGTCTCTGGACCCGCGTGGATGTGCAGCGTCTGCTCGATCGTCCTGCTCACAATGACCCTCTCGCGTCCCGGTCCTCTCGCTCGGCCGCCTGCCTGAGGCGGCCGAGCGAGGTGGACCACATCGTCTCCAAGAACGTCAGCGCCTCGGTCAGGCCCTCGGGGCGCAGGCGGTAGAAGCGGCGGTTGCCCGCGCGGCGCACCTCGACGAGGCCGGCGGAGGCCAGGGTCCGCAGATGCTGGGACACCGCGGGGCGGCTGATCTCGGGGAAGCGCTCGGCGATCTCTCCTGCCGGCACCTCCCGCTCCCGCACCAGGTCCAGGATGGCGCGACGGGTCGGATCGGAGACCGCCCTCAACACCTCGTCCACGCTCGGCCGCCTCCGTTGCGCGCTGCTCGCATTGTGTGTAAGTGTTTAAGCACTATCTTACATAGCTAAGAGAGACGTGCACCATGAAGGATCGGCGACCTCTTGACGCGCTGGCGGGTCACTGGCGCTCGCGCGGGCAGACCGTGGGCACCGCCTCCGAGCCCGCGATCCACGTCGCGGGGACGGACACCTACACGTGGCTGGCCGGCGGGCATTTCCTCATCCACCGCGTGGACGTGCGCATGGGGGAGGAGAGGGTCGAGGTCATCGAGATGATCGGACCCTACGACGAGGCGAGCAGGACCTGCCCCATGCGCTCCTTCGACAGCCACGGCGGCTTCGTCACGATGCTGGCCAGGGTGGACGACGGGGGCGTGTGGACGTTCGAGGGCGAGACGGAGCGCGCGACGCTGACGATCGCCGAGGACGGCGGCGCCATGGCGGCCGTGTGGGAGCGCAGGGGCGAGGACGCGACCTGGCGGCACTGGATGGACATGGCCTTCACCAGGGAGGGCTGAGGCTCACGCTCGTTCCTGCAGGGCCGCGGCGAGACCGTTGAGCAGGCGCTCCAGGCCGTTGTCGAGGCCGTACCCGTCGAGACAGCCGAGGATGAAGTCGTACACCCGGAGCGGGTGGCGCCCGAGGGTGGGACGCCTGGTGATCGGCGCCACCGGCTGCCCGCGCGCGAGTGGCCGACCTCGGCTCGATACCATCGGCGCGATTTTTCCGGTCGCCTTGAGGAGTTGTCCGCGATGACCCTGCCAGCCGCCCGCACCTTCGAACAGCGCAGGCTCGACACCCTGCATCGACTGGAGCACGATGTCGACGCCTGGGTGGCCACGGCCGGCCCGGAGGGCGGCGAGCCGTACATGGTGCCGCTGTCGTTCCTGTGGGACGGCGACACGCTGCTGTTCGCCACGGCCGCCGACTCGGCGACCGCCCGCAACCTGGAGGCTTCGGGGAAGGCTCGACTCGGCCTCGGCCTCACCCGCGACGTGATCCTCATCGAGGGTACGGCCGAGCCGCTGCGGATGGGAGAGGTCCCCGCCGAGGTGGGCGACGCCTTCGCCGTCAAGACGGGCTTCGACCCCCGTGAACTGAGCAGCCCGTACCTGTACTTCCGTATCCGTCCTGAGCGGATCCAGGCGTGGCGGGAGGTCAACGAGCTCCAAGGCCGCGAGCTCATGAGGGACGGTCGCTGGCGCCTCCCCTGAGGGGCGCCGGGGTTTGGCGCGCCTTCGCCGGGTAGCTGGGCGACTCACATTCTCGACAACTGGGAGTCACCTACATGACCGAGCACTGGAGCTACCGCGAGGGTGTCGTCTCCGACCCGACCATGAGCATGGTCGGCTTCGACGTCGAAGCCACCGACGGCAAGATCGGCTCAGTGGACGAGGAGAACAACGCGGTCGGCGCCAGCTACCTCGTCGTCGACACCGGGTTCTGGATCTTCGGCAAGAAGGTCGTGATGCCCGCGAGCACCATCATCAGGATCGACCCGCAGGAGAAGAAGGTCTACCTCGCCCGCACCAAGGAGGAGATCAAGAACGCTCCGGAGTTCGACGAGAACAACTACCAGGAGCCGACGTACCGCCAGCAGGTCGGCGACTACTACGGCCGCTTCCCGCACCGCCCGTAAGCCGCACGGTGTCTGAGCGTCAACGGCTCTCCCCGATCGGGGAGAGCCGGGGCGTGAGCGGCAACCGAACGGCCGGTGGCGTTAACGAGCCCGCGGACAGCGCGCTCCGCCGCTGGCCGTTCTGTCCGGTAGCAGGTCGGCGAGGGCGATCCGTACGGCGGCGCCGCTCACTCCGTGGGTGCGTGCGAGGTCGAGAGCGGCGGCGAGCTCATTGAGCGCCCTGCCGGTGCGGTTGAACGCTATCCGGGTCGCGACGAACTCGCCGATCAGCTCGCGTCGACGCCCTCGACGCGCTCAACCCGCAGCTTCGCGAGACCCTCACCGACCCGCTCGCGGCGGCCGGTCGGCTCCGGCTCCGGCTCCTCGACGGGGACACGCCGCTGCGCGCCGGGCGCCCGGTCGCCACGCCCGGTCACCAGAGCGTGCTGGTCGCCGACGGGCGCGAGCTGGCGCTCGTCACCGGCGACCTCCTGGTGCACGCGCTCCAGCTGCTCCACCCCGAGCTCGCCTACTCGCACGAGATCGACCCTGAGGCGGCCAGGCACTCAAGGGAGCGCATGCTCGGCCGCGAAACCGCCACCACGCCGCACCTGGCGACGCCGCATCTGACGGAGCCGTTCATCTCGGAGTGATGCGCGCGAGCACCCGTTGGCTGAGCACGACGTCGTGCGGCAGCTGCCTGAGCGCGGCCGTGTCGACAATGACTCCCTGCCGCTGGGCGATCTGCTGGAGCGAGGCCCAATGGTCTGCTTCCATGTCTTCCTGGGAACGGCCGCTGAACGGCTCATCGGGCCCAACCACCGCCCGCGTCGTCTCTTGTATGTCTGCCACCGACGTCGCGGCCCAGCCTTGCGATGAGCCCCAACCTCGGTCATTCAGCAGCAGCACCCGAGTTCCGTCGACAAGCTCTGCCTCGTGACGCGCCGACACCGAGATGGTGTCAGCCGCCTGATTATCGACGTCGACAAACGTCACTAGACGTGTGAGAGCAGTCATACACCTCATCCTCGTTGCAAGTATCGACGACTGCAGCGGCGGCGGCCCGCGCCTGCCCGCCAGAAGACAGCGAAGCCGAAGTGCCGTTGCAGCTCATCACGGGCAAGACCCGGAACAAGAACCCCCGCACCGCCATGCGCTGCGTCAAACCCGGCGCCGAAACCGTCGCGAAGGTCACCGAGGTTCTGGCGCCCGTCGCCGACAGAGTGGTGGCTTGCCGGAGCTCCGGGCCTCTACGAGGGGTGCCGCCGGAATAGGGGGTCTTCTCCCGAACGTGGCCCCAGCCACACGTACCTCTGTGATAGATCCGGTCGCGGTGCGCGATGGTCACAAGTGAGGCATACCGGCCGATAGCAGTTCTTGGACGTTCGACGGTGGGTCCCGATCTCGGGGACCGGTCGGACGAGGGAGCGCGCTGGTGCGTCGGGAGTGGGAACCGGAAGAGCTGACCTACGCGCGCGCATCAGCACCCACGTCCGCGACCTGCCACGCCGCCACGCACCAAGCACAGCCCCACCGGCTCGAAGCTCGGTTCTTGCTGGCCGCTCTAGTAGCTTAAAGTAACTTAGCGCATACTCTCAGTGATAGGCTAGGCGCGGTCCGGTTCTCCATAGCCCTGACGAAAGGACCAAAAGCTCATGAAAAAGCTGCTTTACATGGCCGCCGTAGCGATCACTCTGGCGATGGCGAGCGCAACCCCGGCCGCAGCGATCGATCTTCCGATCAATAACATCCTCGACAACCTCGGCATCCTCGACAACCTCAACGTTGCTCGGTAGGTGGCTGATGTGCGGGACGGGTAGGACGCGGCCGGCTTCCCCCGCCGGTGGCGGGCTGCGCGGTGGCCGCGCCGTACCGGTTCGGCTGGCCTGGCCATCGGGCGGAGTGAATGGTGGCCGCGGCTGAGGAGATCACACAGGCGGAAGCACTACCGGGAGCAGCGCCGGGCCGTTTTAGAGAGTCAGTAGTCGAGGCTCGCGTCCCAGTCGCCGCGGCCCTGCGGGGTCAGGTCGAACGCGACGGACGCGCACGCGATAACGACCTCGTGCATTGTTGGGATTGAGGCGCCGCGGCCTGTGGTCGGGGCTCTTGTGCGGTCTGCTGGTCGGACAGGAGTCCGGCGATGGCGGTGACGATTCCCGCTGGTACGCCACGGCGACTTGGGGATTCGCAACAAAGATCGTCAGAACGATTCCGTCGCGGGTCATCGGATGCTGCAGGTCGCGTCGCCAGCGGCGTGTGCGAGGGCGCGGATGAGGTCGGTCTCGGCGGCGGTGCGCCAGATCAGAGCCCAGCGGGCGAGCGGAGCGTCGTGGATGGGAACGTAGGCGATGTCGGACCGCGTCATGTAGCGGGCGGCATGGATGTGCACGGGCGAGACGGCCTCGCCGCTGGCGATGACCGGGATCATCCCCATGAAATGGGAGACATGCGGGCCCACCGGGATCGGCCGTCCGCTGGGGGTGTGGGCGGGGACGAGCGCCTCACGCCAGTAGCCGGGGCGGGCACCGCCCAAGACGGTGTGGTCGGCGAGATCCTCGTACGACACCGAGTCCTTGCACGCCAGCGGGTGCGTGGGTGAGAGCGCGAGCACGATGGGTTCGGTGTAGACGATCGGACCAACGGTGAGGTCGGGTTCGTCAACGGGGAGCCAGATGAGCGCGATGTCGATATCCCCGCTGCGCAGCGTCCCGAACGGGTCACCGAAGTCGACGCTGCGGATCTGCAGTTCACATCCGGGATGACGGGCCTTGAAGGCGTCGAAGAGGGGCCGTAGGTCCTGGGGGTTGTGCCCGACCATGCCCAGTCGCAGGATGCCGGTCGTGCCCTGAGCGGCCCGGATGGCTCGCTCGATACCCTCTCGCAGCCCCCGGTACATGGGTTGGAGATCTTCGAACAACTGCCGGCCGATCGGTGTCAGGGCCACGTTGCGGTTGTCGCGGTCGAACAGGGCGGCGCCGATGCGGCGTTCCTGCTTCTTGATCGCCTGGCTGACGCGGGCCTGGGTGACGTGCAGCCGCTGGGCTGTCCGGCCGAAGTGCAATTCCTCTGCCAGTGTCAGGAAGATCTCGATGTCGCGAAGCTCCACCTGCGCGCTCCCTTTCAACTGATTAGCGGAGGTTATGGCATGTTGCCGGCGGTGAAGTTGTTCCTGGAGCTTTGGGCGGCCGCGCTTAGGACGCTTTGAGAAGGGGGGCTCATCGGCTGGAAGTAGTTGCGCATCAGGTCAGGTCACGACGGCCCGGGTAGGAACTCCTCATCGCGCCGAAGTAGGCCTCGGGAGTGCCTTCGAGGTGCTCGGGCAGTGCGTTCATGATGGTGCGCAGCAACGGGGTGGCGTTGTGCCGGTCGAGGTCCTCCTGGGAACGCCAGACCTCGTAGAGAAAGAATCGGCCGTCCTCCTGCTCGTGAAGGTGGTACTGGAGGCTGCCCTCATGTCCTCGCGTCAGCTCGACGAGGTCCATCAGGAGCTTGCGGAGCTCATCGGCGTGTCCGGGCTTGGGAGTCAGAAATCCGTAGAGCGAGACGGGTGCTGGTGAAGTGGATGTCGTCGTCATGTGGTCAACGTTAGAATGTGACACGGGTGTGAGATTCAAGCCGGTGCGCCATGAGGTGGGTCACATGAAGATCGGGGAGCTGTCGCGCGAAACGGGTGTGGCCGTACGCCTTCTCCGCTATTACGAGGACCAGGGGCTGCTCACCTCGCACCGCAGCGAAGGCGGCCATCGCCACTATGGGCCAGAGGCCCTCGCCACCGTCGAGCGCATCCGCACCCTGCTCGCCGCCGGGCTCCCAACCAAGATCATTCGCGAGCTCATGCCCTGCTTCGTCGGCGATGGCACCCAGCTCCAGGCCTGCGTTCTGGACCACCTGAAAACTCAGTACGCCGAGCTGGACTCCCGCATAGCCGACCTCACCCAAGCTCGCACGGCGCTGGGGCACATCCTCGAAGCCTCAACTCGCGCACTCGCCGACGCCTGAGCCGGCCGCCACCTGGCAGAAGGCGTAGCGGTGCCCGGCAGCGCCGACCGGCGTCAGTCGGCTGGGTCGCCTCGCCGTGCCCTGTCCGCCTGCTGGCCGGCGAACCCGCGGCTCACCCGTACGGAGTCGTCCGGCCCCCGCGGCGGTGGTCGCCTTGGGGGTGGCATCCGAGGGCACGAGATGATCGCGAGCCGTGGGTTCACCCCTTCTTGGCGGGGGAGAAGCCCTCGATGGCCTCGTGGAGCACCTTTCTGAGCATCTCGCTGCCGGTGTGTCCGGAGTCCTCCACCACGTGCAGCTCAGCGTCCGGCCAGGCCCTGGTCAGTTCCCAGGCCGTGTGGAGAGGGCTACCCATGTCGAGGCGGCCGTGGATCAGCGCGCCGGGGATGCCGGTCAGCCGTCCGGCGTCGCGCAGCAGCGCGTCCTCCTCCAGCCAGGCGCCGTTGGAGAAGTAGTGCGCGCAGATGCGGGTCATGGCCATGACGGCGTCGTCCGGCTGGTCGCTGTAGGCGTTGGGGTCGCCGTTAGCCTCCTGGGAGATCACCGCGTCTTCCCAGGTGATCCAGTCCCGGGCGGCTTTCTCGTGTACCCGGTGGTCGGGGTCGGAGAGCAGCCGTGAGTAGGCGGCCAGCACCTGGAACACGCCCCCGTCGCGGTCGGCTTCGGGGACGCCGTGCACGAACCGCTCCTGCTGCTCGGGGAAGAACCTGCCAACGCCCTGGTAGAGCCATTCGATCTCCGAGCGGCGGGTCGTCGTGACGGCGGGGATGACGATCTCCGTCACCCGTTCGGGATGGGTTTCGGCGTAGGCCAGGATCAGCGTCGAGCCCCACGACCCGCCGTACAGCAGCCACTTGTCGATGCCGAGGTGCTCGCGCAGCAGTTCCATGTCGGCGATCAGGTTCTGGGTGGTGTTGCCGGTCAGGTCGGTGGCCGGGTCGCTGGCGTGCGGGCGGCTGCGGCCGCAGTTGCGCTGGTCGAACAGGACGATACGGAACCGTTCGGGGTCGAATCTGCGGCGGGAGCCGGTCGAGCAGCCCGCCCCCGGCCCGCCGTGCACGACTACGGCGGGTTTGCCGTCCGGGTTGCCGCAGACCTCCCAGTAGATGAGGTTGCCTTCGCCGACGTCGAGCATGCCGTGCTCGTACGGTTCGATCGGGGGATACAAGAGGGTTCCTCTCGGCGATGTACATCTCAGGACTTATCCCCGTTCGCCCGGTTCCGTGAGGGTTGGTCGAGGCTGCTGATGTCCATGACGGAGACCCGGGACGAGACGGCGAAATTATCGTAGCGCTGTTATATTAGTGCTGTGACATCTTAGGGTCCTACTGCGCTACTCGATCCCTGGCACTCTCTGCACGAGCTTCTTGCGTTGATGGACGCCGAGATCGAGCAGGTCTACGTCGAGCGTGGCCTCAAGGGGGTGTGGCCTCGGTTCGCCTATCCGCTGATCCGGCTTGCTCACACTGGCCCGCTCACCATCCGCGAGCTCGCCGTGTCCCTGAACCGCTCGCACTCTGCGATCAGCCAGACCATCGCTGCCCTGCGCACGGAGGATCTGGTCACCTCAGAGTCAGGACCCGACGCCCGCACCCGGCGGATCGACCTGACGGAGCGCGGCCGGTCGCTGGTGCCGTTCCTTGGGGCGGAGTGGCGCGCCACCCACGAGACGGTCGCCGAACTGGACGGCGAGGTTGCCCGCGGTCCCACCCGCCAGGCTCACAGCCGTCCAGATGGCGACGGCCCGTGTGCGGCGCGGCCCCTCAGGGAGGACGGTTGTCACGATGGTGAGCGTGACCGGGGCGAGAACGGCGGCCCCGAGATCTTGAGCGGCGCGGGCGCCGATCAGCATCCCCGCCGTGGCGGCCAGGCCACCGGCCAAGCTGGCGGCGGTGAACAGGCCGAGGCCGGCGGCGAGCACGCGGCGGTGCCCGTACAGGTCGGCCAGACGTCCGCCGAGCAGCAGGAAGCCGGCGAAGACCAGCGCGTAGGCGTTGCCCATCCAAGCCAGATGTCGCCCGTCGAAGGCGAGCGCGTCCTGGATCGACGGCAGCGCCACGTTCACGACCGACACATCGAGCACCACCATGAACTGCGCCGCGCACACCAGCGCCAGGACGACTCTCACTCTCGGCCTCGCATCAAAGCAATATGATCACCTCGGTTTACTCCTTCAGCATGCAATCCGACGCATCAGGAGATCGGGGTGGATCAGGGGCATGCCCCGTCCGTTGTCGACTCTGTCCGGTGGATCGAAGTTCCCTGCGAGCAGCAGTGGGCGCCCGGTGCCGTCATAACGGATCAAGATCCTCCTGTCGGCATCCTGGGGTGGAGCGCGTCTGTGAGCCACCTCATAGCTCAGGGGCTTGAATCTCACATTGATGTCACCTTTTAACGTTGATCACATGACGACAGCATCGACTGCACCGGTACCCGTTTCGCTCTATGGATTCCTGACCCCCAAGCCCGGACACGCCGACGAGCTCAGGAGGCTTCTGACGGACCTCGTCGAGCCGTCCCGAGGGCACGAAGGCAGCCTCCAGTACCACCTTCACGAGCAGGAGGACGGCCGATTCTTTCTCTACGAGGTCTGGCGTTCCCAGGAGGACCTCGACCGGCACAACGCGACCCCACTGCTGCGCGCCTTCATGAACGCGCTGCCCGAGCACCTGGAAGGCTCGCCCGAGGCATACTTCGGGGAGATGAGAAGTCCCTATCTGGTCGCCGTGGCGTGACCGGGCTCACAGCTGGAACGGCGAAGGTGGTGGCGTGGCAGAGCGGCGTACACGTGGGCCTTGGGCGGAGCACGAGCAGCGGCGCAACGACCTCGCTGACGCCGTGCTGGCGATCGTCGCCGAGCGCGGGCTGGCCGCTGTCTCGCTGACCGAGGTGGCCGCCCAGGCGGGCGTCTCGCCCGGCCGCGTGCAGCACTACTTCCCGGCCAAGCAGCAGCTCATCGAGGCCGCCTTCGAGCGCGGCAACGAACTCAGCAGCGCCCGCATCCGGCAGCGGGCGGGCTCCGAAACCGGCGTCGCTGACCCGCGCCTGGTGCTCACCACCGTGCTGACCGAGCTGATCCCGTCCGACGCCACGACCGAGGCGCACATGAGGGTCCGCCAATCCTTCCACGCCTACGCCTTCGCCGACGAGACCATCGCGGCCCGGCTGCGCGCCTTGTATGACGACTTCCACCGCCAGATGGCCGATTTCATCCGTATGGACCAGCAGGCCGGGCGCGTTCCCGGTGAACTGGATCCCGACGCGACGGCGCTGGGCCTCGTGGCCTTGGCCGAAGGACTGGCCGCCTACGTGCTGATCGGCGTCACCCTCGGTAGCGTCGCCCGGCAGCGCCTGCTGGAGGCCGTCGCCGGCCTCTACCACTGAGCACCACAGCAGCGGGTGTTGCGGTGGCCCGATGGCTCGATATGGGTCAGCCGGCCACGTCGGCACCACCGGGTAGGTGATTGCGCGTCATGCGGGCGACGTGCGCGAGCCGAGAACGCGAGCTCCCTCGAACTGGCCGCGACGCAGCAGCATCCGGGTGAACCGGTAGTCAGGCCGCGGGCCCACTCTGGAGCATCGTCACCGCCACCGACATGATCGGCTTCGACACGGAGTGGATCCGGACCAACGCCGGCCTGCGATGTCGCGACTGCCATACGTCGTCAGGCGCACGGCCCTGTCCTGTCGGCTGATCAGGTCAGCTTGCCATCGGCCCTCCTCCACGCCGGCGGCGAAGCAGCCATCGATCCTGGCCGGCCGTCTGGGGCCGCATTCCTCATCGGCGGCCCCGGAAGGTTCGCCGCAGGTCATCGACCCACTGGTCAGGGATCTCCCAGGGGATGAAATGGCCGCCGTGGTCGTAGGCGGCGAGGTTGACGAGGTTGTACCAGGAGGCCCGGTCACTGTTGAGGAAGTGCTCGACGCGACGGTCTGTTGTGACCCCGGGCGGGTTCTCGTACCCGACGAAGGTGATCCCGGTGGGGGCCTCGACGGCGGGCTGCCGGTGGTGTGCCGGGGTCCAGGGGTAGCGGTTGTTGTTGGCGTAGGTACGGATCGAGGTGCCGATCGAGTTGGTGACCCAGAAGATCATGGCGTGGGTGAGCAGGTCGTCCTTGGTGAAGACGGTCTCGATGTCGCCGCCGTTGTCGCTCCAGTTGGCCCAGCGTTCCAGGATCCAGGCGAGCATCCCGGCGGGGGAGTCGGTCAAGCCGTAGGCGAGGGTGCTCGGGGCGAGCATGTGCGCGGCCAGATGAACGGCGAAACGCCTTTCCATCGCGACGATCCCGGCGTGAACCTCCGCGGGCAGGCCGTCGGGGATGGGCCGGCCGCCGGTGAGGTCCCAGGCCCGCTCGCCGTTGAAGAAGGTGAGCTTCTGGCCGGAGCCGATGTGGATCGCGTGGAGGTTGTCGGCGTACTTGTGACCGAGCTGCCCGGTCACCAGGGCGCCGACGTCGCAGCCCGCCGCACCGTATGTCTCGAACCCCAGGACGTCGGTCATGAGTGTGTGCCACAGGTCGGCGACCTTCCAGTAGTTCATGTCCGGGTGGCTGGGCAACGGGCTGGAGAAGCCGAACCCGGGAAAGGAGGGGACGATCACGTCGAACGCCTCCGCCGGGTCGCCGCCGTGGGCGCCCGGGTCGGCCAGCGGGTCGACGACTCTGGACCAGTGCCAGAACGTCCAGGGCCAGCCGTGCGTGAGGATCAGCGGAGTGGGGGCAGGTCCGGTCCCGGGCTTACGCATGAAGTGGACCGGGACGCCGCGGACCTCGACGCGGTAGTGCTCGTAGGCGTTGATCGCGGCCTCGGCCCTGCGCCAGTCGTAGCCGTCACGCCAATACTCGACGAGCTCTTCGAGGTAGGCGCGGCGGACGCCGTAGTAGCCGTCCTCGTTGCCCGCGTCGTCCGGCCAGCGGGTCAGCTCCAGGCGCCGCTGCAGGTCATGCAGCACCTCGTCGGAGACGTGGATCGGGGCCGGTTGGGGCGACTGCGTCACGATTGCTCCTGCTGTTCACTTTGCTGGTCGAGGTCCACCAGCCGCCTCAGAGCGGGCAGGGCGGCCAGGATGGGGGCCCACTCGGCCGGTGTCAGGCGGCCGGTGAGGTCTGCGAGATGCGCGATGCGGTCGGTGCGGCGTCCCTCCACGATGGCCGTGCCTGTCGCGGTGATGTGGACGAGCACCGCACGGTTGTCCAAGGGGTCCCGTCCGTCGACTATCTCCGGTCGGTGCCGGCGAGCGCCAGCGCGGCACTGACGGTGATCCCGCCGCCGAGCACCGCGTTCACCGACAACCTTCCGCCCAGCTCCGCGAACCGCGCCCGGTCGGCGCGCAGGCTTTCGACGAGTCGCCCCGGCGGCAGCCCGATGCCGTCGCCGCTGATCGTCAGGCGCAGGCCGCGGGCGCCTGCGGTGAGCGCGAAGCCCACGTGCCGCACCGTGCCGTCCGCCTCGAAGCCGTTCAGGACGTGGAGGACTGTGGCCTGGACGAGCTCCGTGAGCGGGCCGGCCAGGGGCTCGCGAGGCAGTGCCCACACCTCTACGGCGATTCCGGTCAGGCTGGACCAGTGCTCGAGGCGAGCGCGCAGGTCCCGCGAGGGCGCGATCCACTCGTCCGGGCGGAGTCCGTCCAGTGCCATGGTCTTCCTTCAGCTGTCGAGGTGGTGACGGTGGTTCACGAGGTAGGGCGCAGCAGGCCGTACAGGTTGGTGATCTTGTCGGCGTCGGCGATGAGAGGCAGGGTGTCGAACGTCAGGCTCCAGTCGGTGACCTTGCCGTTGTGGTGGCCGAAGCGTTCGATGACGCCGTAGGTGATCTCGCGGCCCTGGCTGCGCACGGTGCCGTACCACTCCTGGTAGGTGGCCTCGCGCGTGGGGATCGCCTGTCCGGGGCGCAGGGCGGTGGGGTTGCGGCCCTGCTCGTCGTCGTCGAACCTGCCGAGCAGCCTGTCGAGGTAGGCCAGCTTGGCGGTCGTCGTGTACAGCTTGCGGCCCTCCAGTCCCGGGCCGGTCAGGGGTGCCCGGCCGGAGGCCGCGACCAGGGCGCGGGCGTTCCTGGCGTTCCAGGCGGCGGCCCGGCCGAGCAGCCCCTTGCGCAACCGTGCCGCTGGCACCTCGGCCGGGCGCTCGGCGTCGGCTGTGCGGTCGGTGATCCCGCCGAACAGGTTGTCCAGCTTCAACTCCCCGGTGGCGATGGGCGCGAACCAGGAGTACCGGTCGTAGTAGCGCCGTCCCTGCACCACGTCGCCGGATTCGTCGAGGGCCACCCGGTAGATGGCGGGGTAGTCGATCGCCTTGCCGCCGATGACAGCCGAGTTGTGGGCTCCGTACATCACGGTGTCGCCGCCGGCGGCGATGCGCTGCGGGGTGAATCCGATCTGCGGCACCAGCCCGAGGGTGGCCGTGATGGACTGCTTGATGTTCTCCTTGCCGCGGATGAGGGGGCTGGCGGCCTCCCAGAGAGTCGCATCCTCGGCGAACATCACGGCGTAGGCCTCGACCCGCTCCGTGCCGTCGCCGGTGGGCATGGAGCCGAACCGGGTCTGCCGGTCGATGAAGGTCTGTGCCTGAGGGGAGATCGTGCCCTCGGTCACCGGGCCGTCCTCCTGCTGGGCCCACGAGGGCCCGGCGAATGTGGTGAGAGTCAGGGTGGTGAGCAGGGCGGCGGTCAGGAACCGCTTCCTATTGGTCATGGTCGTTTCTCCTCGGGCGCCTGAGCGCAGGTGCCGGTCGGGATGTTCTGGGAAAGAGCCGTGCATGCGGCCGATGCAGCCGTCGGCGGATGATCAGGTGCCACGTCGAAGCCCGCCGGCGCTTCCAGGCGAAGCGGGGGATCTCATGCTCGTAGCGGCCACCGGCCGGGAGGACGCGAAGATGAAGCCGGGCGCTGCTCGCGCTCGTCGGCTTGGCGCGCCGGCCGGCGCCTTGTCGGGAACGTCGACAAGGGGCGGGGCTCCGGCGGTGATGGTCATGGCGGATCGCCCGCTCAGCGCGGTGCTCTCCTGCCATGGCAGGGGTGTCGAAGTGTGCCGGCGTCTCCGTCAGGCGGAGCGCAGGGCGGCAGCCATCTCGGCCGAGTCGTGGTCGGGGTCGGCACCGTCCACGATGATCAGATCGCCCTCGAGATGGGCGGTACGGAGCGGCTTGATCTCCTGGTAGGCGGCCGAGTCGTAGAAGTCGCGTGCGTGTTTCATCGACGGGAATTCCACCAGCACGACGTCTCCAGGCCAATCTCCCTCCCGGACCTCCACTGTGCCTCCGTGTACGAGGAACCGGCCGGAGAACGGGTCCAAGACTGATTGGATCCGCTCCAGGTACTCCAGTACCTCGGGGTGGACCTCGGCGGACTTACGAAGGTGCGCGAGCATGTAAGCGGTCATCATTCCTCCATCAGATACGCGGGTGCCGGACACCGAAACTGTCTCGGCGGCCGGCGGGAGGGCCCTTGAACGGGGCCGCCCGTGCCGGCTCAGGCGCCGGCCGGCACGCGATCGAGAAACCCGAGCACCTGGCTGATGCGGCCGTCGTCGCCGATCACGGCGACGTCGAAGCCGATGACGATCGGATCGGCGCCCTCGGCGCCGAGATGCCAGGTGAAGCGGGCGATGTCGTGGTGTGCGTCCACCGGCGCGCCGAGACTGAACGTCAGCCCCTTGAACTGCCCCTGCACCGCCGCGATGGTGGCGTCCAGGCTGTCACGGCCCTGCACCGCCACCAGCGGGTCGGTGTACGTGACGTCCTCAGCGAACACCTGGGCGACCAGGGTCCGCCGCGTTTCGGCGCCTGTCTCGTTCCACGCCGCCATATAGCGCTCAACCGGCTCGTTCACGTCGCTCACTGACCTGTCTCCTTTATGATCGTTTAGGCTGCCATCTCCTGCAACAGGCAGATGGACCAGCGCTTATCCGGTCGTTCCGGATGTCCTTAAGCCTGGCGTTCTGGAGCCGGGAGAACAATCGCAAGTCCGGTAACACGCCATAACCTGCCGCTAATCACTTGAGGGGCGCGCTGCAGGTGGAGCTTCGCGACGTCGAGATCTTCCTGACACTGGCAGAGGAATTGCACTTCGGCCGGACAGCCCAGCGGCTGCACGTCACCCAGGCCCGCGTCAGCCAGGCGATCAAGAAGCAGGAACGCCGCATCGGCGCCGCCCTGTTGGACCGCGACAACCGCAACGTGGCCCTGACACCGATCGGCCGGCAGCTCTACCACGACCTCCACCCCATATCAGGGCCTGCGCGAGGGCATCGAGCGAGCCATCCGGGCCGCCCAAGGCAGGACCGGCGTGCTGCGTCTGGGCATGGTCGGGCACAACCCCCAAGATCTCCGGCCCCTCTTCTACGCCTTCAAGGCCCGTCATCCCTCATGCGATCTGCAGATCCGCAGCATCGACTTCGGCGACCCGTTCCGCACGCTGCGCAGTGGAGAGATCGACATCGCGCTCATCTGGCTGTCCGTCGACGAACCCGACCTCACCGTCGGTCCGATCGTCTACACCGAGCCCATCGTGCTCGCGCTCTCACCCACGCATCCCCTGACGAGCAAGGACGTGGTCTGCTTCGAGGACCTGGCCGACCACACCCTCCTGGGAGGCGCCCGCCCCGGCTACTGGCGTGAGGCGCTCGTTCCCACCCACACCCCCAGCGGACGGCCGACGTCTCCCATTTCATACAGTCCGCGGTTGCGGTTGAACGTCATCACAGTTCTCCCTTGCTGGAGGGGCCCTGACCGCTGGATCTGCGGCGCAGTAGCTGGTCATAGACGGCCACCGAAGGCAGCGGCCGTGTATCGGGCGGAAGCTGGGCCAGCCTCCGCACGGTCAGCGATGTCACCGTGGCGTGCTGGGTGGGTTCCGGTGGTTGTTGCGATGGAGCCGCTGATTCCGCCTGTTCGGCTTCAGCTGCCTTGCGGGCTTCCAGCGCCACCGCGTCGACGGTCAGCGCACCAGCGCGAAGCGCTGAAGCTAAGCCTGCGACGACGTGTTCGTGCTTCATGTGACGATTCAGCAGTAGCACCGCTACCAGGGCTTTGGTGCCCTCGGAATCGCCGTGAGCCTTGCAGGCCGCAGCCCACCATGCGTCGTGGACTGGGGTGAAGCGCCCGGCCGCGCGGGCCTGCTCCAGTGCTGTGGCCCCTGGCAGCGCACCAGGTTTACGCACCAACGCCTCCAGGTAATGGTCCAGCACCAGGCGGACCTGACCCTTGGCCTTCAACCGCTCGTGACGGGCAACCTCCTCGCGCCTGTCATAGACGACCAGTTCGGAGGCGTGCAGCAGTACCCGGACCTTGCGGCCGATCAGGCGCACCGGCACCGAGTAACGGTTCGTGCGAACGCTGATCTGGCTGTGGCGGTCCACGCGCAGAGCGAAGTGCCGGCCCGTCTCGAACGGCTCGCCCGGCAGCGGCTTGAGCAATTCCCGTTCGATGGCGAAGTGCTCACCGATAGTGCGCGTGCTAGAGGGCCTGTTTCATAAGCAGGTCAGCCAGTCGTTGATGATGGCGATCTGGACGGTGGCCTCGTAGCGGACGGCGAGCTTGTCGTACCTGGTCGCGACGGCACGGTGGCGTTTGAGCCGGTTGATGGCGCACTCGACGGCGTGCCGCGCGCGATAGTCGATCGTGCAGAACTTCGGGTGGCGGCCTCCTCGACTGCCTCGGTTCTTGCGATGACGAATCTGGTCGATCTTCTCCGGGACCGTGCAGGTGATACCTCGTCGCCGCAGGTAGGCGCGGTTGGCGCGGGAGCCGTACGCCTTGTCGGCCCGGACCCTGTCCGGTCGCTTGCGGGGCCGTCCCAGGCCGAGCCTCGGCACGCTGATCTTCTCCAACACCGGCTGGAACTGCGGAGAATCCCCCCGCTGACCAGCGGTGACGATCAACGACAGCACCTTCTGGCCCTGCTCGGCGGCCAGATGCATCTTGGTGGTCAGCCCGCCCCGGGAACGGCCCAACCCGTGGTCGGCGGGCTCCGTACTCACTCCGCCGGGCGGCTCGACCTGCAGATCCCCTTTTCCGCGCGCCAGCGGCGTGCTGGTGGGCGCGAGCGATCGAGGAGTCCACGTTGACGTCCCAGGTGATCAGGCCTTTGGCGTCCGCCAGGGCCTGCAGGTCCCGCACGATCCGAGGCCAGGTCCCATCGCGCTGCCAGCGGCGAAACAGCCCGTACACCGTCTCCCATTCGCCATACCGCGCAGGCACATCCCGCCACGGCGCACCCGTCCCGCCGAACCCCAGGCGATCGAACAGGTCGTGCACCTGTGCGGCGGCTTCCCCCTCGCCCTGCGGATCGCCGGCGCCCGCCTGGCCGCCCGGCCCGACTGGACCCTGTCCGACCTGGCCAAACGCCTGGCCGACGCCACCCGCCGCCTGGATGTGCTGGAGTACGCCGACCTGGCCGTACGCGCCAGCATCTCCGTCAGCCACCACCACCTCCGAGAAGAACCCGCCGGCCACGACGCCGCCCACCTGCTGCCTCTGCTCGGGCTGCTCGACCTGCCCAGCCACACCCCCGCCACCGCCGCCCTGACCGGCTGGCCCCACCACCGCGCCGAAGCCGCCCTGGAACGCCTCCAAGACGCCCGCCTCCTCGAACCCGCCGGGCCTGACCGCTACCAGTTCCACGACCTGGCCGGCCTCTACGCCCGCGAACGCGCACACCAGGACCTGCCGGAGCAGGAACGCACCGCCGCCGTACGGCGCGCGCTCCACCACTACCTGACCACCGCCTGGATGGCGACCACCATGTTCCACAACGACCCTGTAGTGCGATGCCCCGTCGAGTTACCCGACAACACCTTCAAGGACCCGGCCGAGGCGGGACGATGGGCCCAGGACGAGCGGGACAACCTGCTCGCCGCCGCGCAGCAGGCGCTGGCCGGCTCCGACCCGGAGACCGCCATCGGCCTGGCCATCGGCCTGGCCATCGGCCTCCACTGGCCTTCCTACTACCAGGGCTGGCACACCCAACTGGCCGACATCTACGCGCACGCCATCAGGTGGCCGACCGCATCGGCGCATGGGAGGACAAGGCCCAGCTCCGCAGCTTCCTCGGCTGGGTCTACCGGGACCAGGGCCGTCACGACGTCGGGACGATGAAGGCTGTCTTGCGCAGATATCTCACTACCGTCTTCTCCCGAATCAGGGTGTCTGGACGAGAGGCGACGGTAGTGACACGTGGTATGTCCTCGGTATGTTCGCGCGCCTCGCCGCGGCGTGTGGATCCGCCAAGCTTCTGGACGTCGCGCGCGCGGGCGGCGAGGTTGAGCCGGTCGACGGCCTCGTTTGATGCCCGCCAGCACCAGCACCCCGGCCAGCTCGTCATGCACCGCCCCCGGCCCTTCGCCCTGGTACGGCTGGCGCGCGGTCGCCCAGTCGGCGATCAGGCGTGCCATGGTGTCGTCGGCGCCTGCCCTGGCGTGCACGCGGCCGCCCTCGCCCCACGTCCGTAGGGCCTCGCGCCGCTGGTCGGCGCGCCACAGCTCCAGCGCTTTGCGTTCCATCGGGTCGCGCTGGCGGCGGTTCTCGGTCAGGGTGAGCCCGTCGACCTGGCGGTGGATGGCGCGTGCCCTCACCCGCCCCCCGGCCCAGGGGTGTGACCGTCTCAACAGCCGAGAACGCAACGGCCTTGAGCCACACCGCCGGTCAGGCGTCGAATGGTCGGCGCTCGGTCACTGGAACGCGGCCCAGTTGCGGAGGGGCTCGGGGCCTTCGAGCACCGTATCTTCGTAGGTGCGATCGGCGACCTGGATTTTCATGTACTGGGTGCCGGAGAACACCCAGTAGTTGTTCGGCTCGTCCGGTACGGGCATCGCCGCGTCGATCCTCTGCCTGAAGGCGGGGAGGTTGCGGAAGGTGCCGGTCCAATCGTCGAGTTTCGCCAGACCATGGGCAACGTGGCCGCCTGGTCCTTCGCCGTCCAGCTTGGTCCGGACGTACTGGTCACCTGCGAACACCCAGTACTGGTCCGGGTCGTCCGGCGTCCGCATCACAGCGTCGATGCCGTCGTCCGGAAGACCTCCGAAAGCGTTCTCCCAGTCACTGAGCGGCCGCGGACCCGCGACCAGCGCGTCGTCGAATTCCGGGCTGGCGCCGACCCGTATGCGGATGTACTGGCTTCCGGAGAAAACCCAGTACTCGTTTGGAGAGCCCGGAACACGTAGCGTCGCGTCTATCTTCTTCTGGAATCCTTGAAGGTTCTTGAAGGTGTCGTCCCACGCTTCGAGTGGCGAGGGCGTCACCGGGATATCGCCCACCGGGTAACCCGAGGTCGAGATGTGCACCCGCATGTAGCGGTCATCCGAGAACATCCAATAATGGCCCGGGGCGTCGAGGTCCGGGTCATCCGGAACCGGTAGCACCTCATCAATGCGTGTCGGATGCGCGGAGGCCGAAGAGCCATGGCCGGTGGACTGTTTCGCAGGACTTCCCGTCTCCGCCGCTTTCACACCGGCACCGCCGTCGGGACGGTTCACCAGCGAACCCGCGGTGACGACGGTGGCGAGCAGGACAGCGGCCGAAAGCGCCGCCGAGCCGAGCAGGCGGCGGCGCGGAACGGCGCCGAACCTCCGTACCCGCTTCGTAAGGCCGAGCCCGGCCGGCGCCGTCGCGGCGAGGGGCCGCAGCATCTCGCTCGCCTCCGCGATGGATGGACGATCGGCCGGGTTTTTCCGCAGGAGCGCTTCGAGCAGGGGGCGCAGCGGTCCCGCAGCGGCCGGGATCTCCGGTTCCTTATGGAGAATGGCATGCAGTACGCTGACGGCTTCTTGACGCGCGAACGGGGAACGGCCGGACAGCAGCACGCACAGGGTGACGCCCAAGGAGAACAGATCACTGGGCGGTCCCACAGGCTGATCGCTCAGCCGTTCCGGGGCGATGTACTCGAATGAGCCCATCACCGCGCCCGTTGTGGTGAACGAGCCGGTGGTTCCGTCCAGCGCCGCGATGCCGAAGTCGCAGAGCACAACTCTGCCGTCGTGGCGCAGCAGGACATTGCCCGGTTTGATGTCCCTGTGCAGTGCACCCGCGGCGTGCACGGACTCCAGGGCGGAGAGAAGCTGCAGACCGATCCCCGCCACGACAGAGGGATCCATCGGGCCCGCAGTGGCCACATGTTCCTTCAGCGAGGGCCCGTCCACGATCTCCATCACCAGCCATAACCGGTCATCGTGGTTCACGAGGTCGTAGACGTTGACGACGTTCGGGTGGGATACCCGGGCGATGGCACGTGCTTCCCGGCGGATCCGGGTTGCTTCTTTGCCCTTGGTCCGAAGATGCGTCTCTTTCACGGCAACGGTGCGTCTCAAGAGGTGGTCGGTCGCCCGCCAAACGGTTCCCATGCCCCCGCTGCCGAGACGATCCTGCAGTAAGTACCGATCAGTAAGCAATCGTGGTCCGCCGTCCTCATGCACAGAGCCAACCTACTGATCGTCTGCGTTCTCGGCGCAGAGGATCGGTGTTCTGTGTCAGCGGCATTTTCTTTCCAGGTCGTCAAGTGGTCCATGAGGTGGGGGAAAAGACCCCGCCGGACATGCCGGGCGGGGTCTTGGCGCGCAGTGATGCTCTCAAGCCATGAAGGCGAGGGTATCCGGCGCTTCCCAGGCCGTCAGTTGCCGGCCGAGGTCGTGCGCACACTGGTTGGACCGCAGCCCAGTACGGTTCGAAGGACAGCGGGCCGACATCAGAGGTTCAGAGGATTCTGAGCCCGCCGAAGTTGACGCCTCGGGGGTGCTTCGGCCAGGTGAACACGGTCCACTTGCCGATCGGCTGAGCGGGCTGCCACCTTCCGTCCCCGTACCACTGGACGCGGTTGTTGCCCGTCGAGATTCGGGTGATCCACATGTTGGGAAAGCGGAAGTAAGACTGTCCGGCGTTGGCGTAACACATTTCGACCGGCTCGTGGCTGCCTTCGTGGATGAGGACTCGCAGGAGGTCCTTTCGTCCGTTGCATTCGACGGTATTGATCGCATATGCGGGCGTCGGGGTTACGGCGGTAAGTGAGACCGTCACCGCGACGGACGCCAGTGCAGCCAGGACCGCCTGCTTGGCAATTCGGTTCATAGCAATTCTCCTCTGCAGAATGGATGGTGACAGGAAAAGCACGCGCATGGACGAGTTCGTGGATACTTCATGGAGCCGTGTTGCCGCCCCGCCGACATCTCACGGAATGCCGACGGCCACCGTGGCCTGCGACATCCGCTCGGACGTCTGGTTTATGCACGCTTCCGCGTTTGGTGGTTGAGCGACGCTGTCAGCGATTAGTCGACCCTTAACCCTTAAGCACTCCGGGGTCCACTCGGGCAGTGGCTGCGACGGCCGGGCGTACGAAGTGATGGAGGCGTGAGCGGGCCATCATCGGATCTCCCTTACTCGAAGGACTTCTGTTATCTATAGATGGCCGCGTTGATCGTTCGGTTCGGCCTTTCGCCAAAAAAATTACGACGACTCGTCGAGTTCGAGAGGCTTGGCGGCCCGGCGCCGCGCGGTCGAGCTCGCGCGCCAAGGTGATGAACCGTGCCAGGGCCGAAGCGTTCTCGACTGGTGAGCGCATGCGGGCATGACACTGTCGCGGGCGTAGGCGGCGTGCCCGACACACACCGGCGTCTGGCCGCCGTCGGCGTCGACGACGCGGTGCGTGGCCAGCTCGGCACACGGGACGACCTCGCGCTGGTACTCCCAGACGCGGCCGCAGCCGAAGACGGCGCAGCGGGTCATGGTGCCCATCGCGATCAGGGTGCTGCCGTGCTCGGGGCAGACGCCCCAGCCCATGCGGCAGAAGGTGACCGGCCGGGGCGTGGCTCGGGTCAGCTCGGTGGCGCTGTCGGTCAGCTCCAGAGCGGCCTGGCGGATGAGGCCGGCGGCGTTCGGCAACCGGAATCCAGCCCGTCCTTTGGGATCGGCCTGCGACAGCTCGCCTGCCAGGGTGTCGACGGCGGCGGCGAGATCGTTGGCGCGGGCGACAAGCTCGTGCAGTTCGGCGGGCGCGGACATAGCCGCCCTGCCTCGTTCCGGATCTCGTGTCGACGTCATGGCCCTTCCCCGGTTGGGCGCTCGGACCCTGCTGCCGGAAGTACCCCCGCTGGCAGGGCGAAACCCGCTCTGAGCTGGCCGGTAGCAGGTAGCAGTTTGTGGGCCTGGCCCTGGCGGGGAGGGGCCTGGGCCCGGTGTGGCGGGGTGGGGGCAGCCTCTTCCAGGTGTGGTGTGATCGGTGGTGCGGGGCCGGGGCCGCGAGCGACAGTCCCGGCCCTGCCTATGGCGTGAGCGGTTCGAGGCTGGCGTCGATGAGCTGGTCACGGGCGGCGACGGCATGCCCGTCGCAGACCAGCGTCTCGACTCCGCCGGCGTCGGTGAGGCGGTGGGTGACCGGCTCGGCGCACGGCGCGGTGTCGCGGTTGTAGCCCCAGGCGCGGCGGCATCCGGCGCTCTTGCAGGTGGTCATGTTGCCGCTGGTGATGAGGGTGTTGCCGTGCTCGGGGCACACGCCCCACGGCTGGCCGGTGCAGCGTCGGGGGCCAGATGCCCGGATCTGAATCTGGCCGATCCCGTGTTCTCCTGGAGGCTTACGCCTCACACCTCTCTCTGGAGGAACGCGCGTGCAGAACATGTCCCCTGCCGTGGAACGGCTTGTCCGGCTCATGCTGCTGCTCCCATCCGACCCCCGCAAGCCGCTATGGAACAGCGCCGCCGACGACTGCGGAGACCTCCCCACCGTCATGTCGATCCACGGATGGGTAGGAGACACCGCCAAGATGTGGCCCGAAGGAGCCCCTCGCACCCTGGCTGAGATGGTCCTCATCGCGTTCGGCAACCCGAGCGAGACCACCCTCCGCCTGCTGTCTGAAGCCGTAACCCCGAGCCCTCGCGCCAGCGCCGGACTCGGTGTCGGCGCCGCGTGGGCCGCTCGCGCCTGCGAGACCGCCATCGACGTAACCTCATATCATCGCCGGATGATCGAGCTTCAGGAGGACGGGGAGATCGCCTGCCCGGCCGTGCTGGTGTGGGCGGTCGTCGCTGACTACGGCCAGGATCCACGCTGGCGGAAGGGCGTCAAGACGATGGCGCCGCGCCCCGAAGGCATCGTCCAGGTGGGCACGACCACTGCTGAGGTGATGCGGTTCGCGGGCCGGACCTATCGCAACGGCGGCGAGGTCATCCAGGTGGAGCCGGGTCGATACGGGAGAACCTGATGTTCGCCCGCGAGGCCGTGACCGAGGAGGACATCCATCGGGTGCTCGCCGCCGTCCGGCTGGACGACCTGGTGTCCCACCTTCCGCACGGCCTCGACACTCCAATCGGCGTGGAGGGACTCCAGCTGTCGGGCGGTGAGCGTCAGCGGCTGGCGGTGGCCAGGGCGCTGCTGGCCGACTGGCAGGTGCTCGTCGTCGTCGAGGTCACCAGCGCCCTCGACGGCGTCACCTCGGACGAGGTGTACAACGCCCTGCGAGTTTATTGTGCGGGGAAGACCTTGGTGATCATCGCGCACCGGCTTCCACGCATCGACCCGACAGACCAGGTGGTGCTGGTGGACCAGGGCGCCGGGACCGTTACCCCGGGGTCGCGCGCGGGCTAGGGAGGCGGCGTGGTCATATTCGGCCGGAAATTAGCGCTAAGCACGAACACGCAGGTCAGCGAGGAGATTCACGGAGAGCGAGAGGGTCTACACTGTCGGCCGCGGCCACTGCGCGATCTTCGGTTGTCTTCACAAACTCTGAATGATCTTGCAGTGGCCGTTCTCATGCGGCCTCAATCCCAAAGATCGCGAAGTGTCACTGGAGTACTAGGCCCTCTGCTCGGGTTCGCGCGACAGGCCCACACTGGAGCTTTGTGAGCAGGGCAGCGCCATGATCGCTTGACGTCTATCGCAGATGACTCTGCAAGAGGTGCGCAGTACGTGGACGCGTCGTCGCAGTTCATGAACCCGAGCCGACTCCAATACCTTGGATGGCCAGGAGCCCCTCCCATCCGGGCCGTGACCCGTCCGGGCCGTGAGCCAACAATTGTCGGATGGGTCCGGCAGGATGGCTGCCGTGGTTTCTTATCAGCTGGTCATTGACTGTGCGGCACCCGAGCGGATGGCCCGGTTCTGGGCGGGCGCGCTGCGGTACACGGTGGAGCCGCCGCCGGGTGGATTCGACACGTGGCGGGATTACTGGCGCAGTCTCGGAGTGCCGGAGGACGAGCTGGGCGAGGGGGACGGCAGCGACAGCATCGTCGATCCCGAGGGGTACGGGCCGAGGATCTGGTTTCAGCAGGTGCCTGAGGGCAAGGTGGTCAAGAACCGGTTCCATCTGGATGTGAAGGTGGGCGGCAAGCGGGAGGACGTACCGCTGGAGACCCGGAAAGCGCGGGTGGATGCCGAGGTGGAGCGGCTTGTCCAGGCGGGGGCGTCCGTTGTGCGGGTGCTGTCGCAGTCCGGGGTTGATCACTATGCGGTGGCGATGGTGGATCCCGAGGGGAACGAGTTCGACGTGGTCTAGCGCCGATTCTGCACGTCATCGGCTATCTCGCGTCTCCGCACCCCTCGCCGCACTCTGTCGACACTCGCGCCGGAAGCCGCCTGCGACGGCGACCTCGTGAACCGCCCGTACGCGGCCCCTTGACGCGTGGCGCCGTGCGGCCGGCCGCACGGCGTTCCAGGTCACCTGGGCAGGCTCTCGATGCGCTCCATGTGCTCCTCGCCCCACTCGCCGAGCGGCGCCATCGCGGTGTTGAGCGACTGGCCGAAGTCGGTCAGTGAGTACTCCACCTTCGGAGGCACCTGGTGGTAGACCTCGCGGTGCACCAGACCGCTGGCCTCCATCTCCCGCAGCTGCAGGATCAGCACCCGCTCGCTGATGCCCGGCACCGAGCGCCTCAGCTCTCCGAACCGCAGGGGCCCCTCGGCGAGCGAGAAGAGGATCAGCCCCTTCCACTTGCCTCCCATGATGTCGATCGCGGCGTCCAGCCCGCACGTGAAGGTCCGCTTCTTCACCAGCGCTCCTCCTGCAAAAGGTCCGTACCTGCTGCCAGGCTACTCAGGGGCGGAAGCGGGGCCCAACGCCTGCCAGGAAGGCGCGGACGGCGGCGCGGGTCACCCGCCGCGGCTCGGCGTCGTCCACCTCGCGGGTGCCCATGCTAGAGCGCAAATTAGTCACCAATATTGACTATAAGTTTAAGTGGCTATATGGTCTCCTCCTAAGCGTTCGAAGGAGACCCCGATGAGCACGACAGTCGAGCTGACCCGCTTCACGGTGGCGCAGGACAGGACCGAGGCGATGCTGGCCGCGCGTCCGGGGATGCTGGCCGATTTCCGCGCCGACAGGGAAGGCTTTCTCGGCGCCCGCCTGGTGCGGCTGCCGGGCGGCGAGTGGCTGGACGTCGTGGAATGGCGCTCGGCCGACGACTTCGCCGCCTCCCGCCGCAAGGGCGCCAACCTGCCCGGCATCGCCGCGTTCTTCGCCACGATCGCCGAGCTGGTCAGCGCGGAGGAGGGTGTCCTCGCCGACGACGCCGAGCGGTGAGCTCGGCGGTCCGGTTACGGGTTTCCGCCATCGAGGTCGGCGGCAGGCCCCCATGGTCGCCGCGCCCCCCGCTGCCTAGCGTGGTCCGACGTGATCAGTCTCAAGGGTTTGAGCAAGCGCTACGGCGACAGGATGGCGGTCGACGAGCTGACCCTGGAGGTGAGGCCGGGCGCGGTGACCGGGTTCCTCGGGCCGAACGGGGCCGGCAAGTCGACCACGATGCGCATGATCCTCGGGCTCGACCGTCCCACGGCGGGCACGGCGCTCATCGGCGGCGTGCCGTACCACCGCATCGAACATCCGCTGCGGAAGGTGGGCGCGCTGCTCGACGCGCGGGCGCTGCATCCAGGACGCAGCGGGCACGCCCACCTGGTGGCGATGGCGCGCAGCAACGGCATCGCGCGCGGCAGGGTCGCCGAGGTGCTGGAGACGGTCGGTCTCGGCGAGGCGGCGCGCAAGCGGGCCGGCGCGCTGTCGCTGGGCATGAGCCAGCGCCTCGGCATCGCCTGCGCGCTGCTGGGCGACCCCGAGGTGGTGATGTTCGACGAGCCCGTCAACGGCCTCGATCCCGACGGCGTGCGGTGGGTACGCCACCTGATGCGCTCGCTGGCCGACGAGGGCCGTACGGTGTTCGTCTCCAGCCACCTCATGAGCGAGATGCAGCTCACCGCCGACCATCTGGTCGTGCTGGGCAGGGGGCGGCTCATCATGGACGCGCCGCTGGCCGAGGTCATCGCGCGCAGTTCGCTGACCGCCGTGGTCGTGCGCACGCCGCACGCCGCCGACCTGGCCGTACGGCTGAAGGCCGGCGGCGTCGCGGTGGAGCGTGTCGGCGAGAACGAGCTCGTCGCCACCGGCGTCGCGATCGAGCGCGTCGGCGACCTGGCCCACGAGGCGGGCATCAGGCTGCACGAGCTGCGCACCCGCGAGGCCTCCCTCGAGCAGGCCTACCAGGAACTGACGGCGAGCAGCGTGGAGTACGGCGCGCAGAAGGCGGGGGTGTGACATGCGGCAGGTGATCGGCGCCGAATGGGCGAAGCTGTGGTCGGTCCGCTCCACGTGGTGGTGCCTGGCGGGCTTGACGGCGCTCATGGTGCTGAGCGCGCTGACGCTGGGCGGCGCGACGGCCACGGACCTGATGAGGGAAGGCGTGCGGAGCGCCCGCTTCGCCGTGAGCGAGCCGGTGGTCTCGGCCACCACGTTCGCGCAGTTCGCCCTGGTCGCGCTGGCGATGCTGGTGGTCACCTCGGAGTACGCCTCGGGCAGCGTCAGGAGCACGTTGCAGGCCACCCCGATCAGGGGCCGGATGCTGGCGGCGAAGGCGCTGGTGGTGCTGCCGGTGATGTTCGTCGCCGGGGTGCTGTCGGGAGCGCTGGCGACGGCGGCCGGCTACGTCGTCCTCTCCCTCGACACCTTCGGCGGCCACGCGGCGCTGCCGCTCGGGGAGGTCACGCTCGACCTGCTGCGCGTGGGCGTCTTCTTCGCCCTGGTCGCGGTGATGACGCTCGGCGTGGGCACCGCGATGCGCAGCGCGGCAGGCACGCTCACCGTGGTGTTCATGCTGCTCATGGGGCTGCCGCTGATGCTGTTGATGGCGGGAGGACCGGCTGCCGTCGAGGTGTCGCTGCGCATGCCGCTCTTCGCCGGGCTGGCCTTCATGGAAAGCACCGACAACATGACCGGCGGGCCCATCCCGTACCCGGCGGGCGAGGGGCTGGCGTGGCTGCTGGTCTGGACGGCGGCGGCGTTGGCGGCGGGCTATGCCGTCCTGCGCGGGCGCGACGCCTAGACTCTGTGGCCGTGTCAGCCAACCGGGTCATGCGCGCGCTGGTGGGAGTGCTCGCGGGCATGGCCCTCGGCGTCGTCGAACTCGCCTTCCTCCTCCTGGCCTGGCCCGTCACGCTGCTGCCCGCCACCCTGTTCCCCGCCGCGCGGCCGGCCGTCGGCAGAGGCGCCGCGAGGCTGCTGACGCTGGAGCGGGCCAGGCTCGCCACGTGGCTCGAACACTCTCCGACGGGGGAGGGCGGCGGCTACGGCTACCTGGCCGTCCGCGCGGCGGTGGGCGTCGTCGGCGGCTACTGCTGCGCGACGCTGGTCTTCCTCAGCGGCCTGCTGCTGGTCGGCGGGGTGTGGGAGCTGATCGGCGGCCACGCGCACGTGGTCCCTGTGAACCTGCCCGGTGTGAAGGTGGTCACCAACAGCGCCGCGGTAGGGATGAGCGGTGCGGTCGCGCTGCTGGCGCTGACCGTGCTCGCCGTCCTGGCCATGGGGACGGCCGAGCGGCGGCTGGCCGACCACTTCCTCGGTCCCGGCAGGCACGAACTGATGCGCAGGCGCATCGCCGAGCTGACCGCGACCCGTTCCGGCATCGTCAGGGCCGTCGACGACGAGCGGCGCAGGATCGAGCGCGACCTGCACGACGGCGTGCAGCAACGAGGGGTGGCGCTGGCCATGCTGCTCGGCCGCGCCAAGCACAGCCCCGACCAGGCCAGGACGGCCGAGCTGGTCGCGCAGGCCTACACCGAGTCGCGTCAGCTCCTGGACGAGCTGCGCAGCGTGGCGTGGCGGATCTACCCGACCGCGCTCGACGAGCTCGGCCTGCGTGCCGCGCTCGCAGGGGTGGCCGAGCGGGCCGGTGTGCCGGTGACCGTCCACTACGGGCTGACCGAGCGGCCCGTCTCCGAGGTCGAGACCGCGCTCTACTTCGTGGCCAGGGAGGCGATCACCAACGCGGTCAAGCACGCGGGCGCGCGTGACATCCTGGTCGTGTTGACCGAGGACGAGCGGACGGTGAGCGTGGCGATCTCCGACGACGGCGCGGGCGGCGCCGACCCCTCGGGCGGCGGGCTGTCGGGCCTGGCCAGGAGGGTCCTGGCTCTCGACGGCGAGTTCACCGTCGAGAGCGCGGAGGGCGGCCCCACCAAGATCGCCGCGAGGCTGCCGAAGGCGGCGCCGTGCGGCTGATCCTGGCCGACGACTCCGTGCTGCTGCGCGAAGGGTTGAGCCGCCTGCTCGAAGACGCGGGGCACGACGTCGTCGCGGCCGTCGGCGACGCCGATGCGCTGCTCGACGCGGTCGAGCGGCACGAGCCCGACGTGGCGGTGGTCGACGTGCGCATGCCGCCGACGCACACCGACGAAGGGCTGCGCGCGGCGGTGGAGATCCGCGAGCGCTGGCCAGGCGTCGGCGTGCTCGTGCTGTCGCAGTACGTGGAGAAGACCTACGCGGCCACGCTCCTCGCGGGCACCACCGAAGGGCTGGGCTACCTGCTCAAGGACAGGGTCTCGGAGGTGGCCGACTTCCTCGACTCCCTCGAGCGGGTGCGGGGCGGCGGCACGGTCTTCGATCCCGAGGTGGTCAGGCAGCTGCTCGCCCGCACCACCCACGCCGACCCGCTCAGCAGGCTGAGCCCGCGCGAGAGCGAGGTGCTGCGCCACCTCGCCGAGGGGTTCGTCAACGCGGCGATCGCCGAGCGGCTGCACGTGTCGCTGAGCACCGTCGAGAAGCACGTCAACGCGATCGTCGACAAGCTCGACCTGCCGCGCGACCCCGGCTACAGCCGCAGGGTGCTGGCGATCCTGCGCTACCTCGACGGCTGATCATGGCCTGCCCCCGAGGGTGCCCAGGTCGTGGGTGTAGAGCCAGGCCGTGGCCCTGTCGTAGAAGTGCCTGAAGACGATGGGCATGATCAGTTCGTTGAGGCGGCGCCTGAACGGGCCCGCCGTCTTGGCGTCGCGGTTGCTCGCGGCCGAGCGGGACAGCTTGCCCACCCTGGCTCTGCGCAGGCGGTCGTACGCGGCCAGGCCGTGCTCGACGGTGGCGGCGCTCGCCACCGACTGGGCCAGGACGACGGCGTCCTCGATGGCCATCGAGGCGCCCTGTCCCGCGCCGACCGGGTGCGCGGCGTCGCCGACGAGCACGACACTGCCGCCGTGCCAGGTCGGCACCTCGGCCAGCGTGTGCATGAGGGTCGGACGGTGCAGCAGCGTGGTCGCCCTGATGATCGCGCTCGGCTGCCGCTCGGCCCGGTGGAGCGCGGCGAGGCGCTCGAGCCACTGCTCGTCGCTCACCCCCGCGAGTTCGGGCTGCAGGGGCTCGGCCACCTGCGCCGACCACCACACGGTTCCGTCGGGCGCGCCGAGGTGCAGGAAGGCGCCGTTGCGGGCGAAGACCATGTTGAACGTGCCAGGCTTGGACGCCACGCCCTCGGCGATGCCGGAGACGGTGTAGAGCCCGGCGTAGGCGGGGGAGGGGGCCAGGGGGTCGAGGGCCCGCCTGGTGGCCGACCACAGGCCGTCGGCTCCCACGAGCAGGTCGGCGCAGGCGCTCGAGCCGTCGGCGAAGCGCGCCACGACGCCGTCGCCGTCGGGGGTGGTCCCTGTCAGCCGCCTGCCCGTGACGATCCGCGCCCCGAGGCCCCTCGCGTGCTCGCGCAGCGTCTCGACCAGGCGGCCGCGCATCAGGGTGGTGCTGAACAGCGGGTCGTCGGCCCGCCGTCCTCGCGGCACCTCACCGAGGAGTTTGCCTGAGGCGGCCCACATGCGCTGGTCGGGTACGGCGAAGCCGGCCTGCCGTACCTGCTCCATGCAGCCGAGCGCCCGCAGACCGCGCAGGCCGTTGGCGGCCAGGCTCAGGAACGAGCCCACCTGACCGGCGGGGTCGGCATGGGACTCGTAGACGGTGACCTCCGCGCCGATCCTGCGCAGCGCGATCGCGCAGGCGGTCCCTGCCACACCCGCGCCGATGACGATGACGTTCACGCACACGCCTGAATTCATGTTCGGTGAATCTCTATTCGGTGAAAGCGAACTCAGTATGCTGAGCGGCGAAGATGCGCGTCAAGCGGAAGGGGCAGCGGTGGGAGTGCGCAAGGAGAAGGCGGCGGGCACCGAGGCGGCGCTCAAGGAGGCGGCGCGGCGGCTGTTCGTGGAGCGCGGCTTCCCCAACACGAAGATCACTGACATCACCCGAGCGGCGGGCCGGTCGACGGGCTCGTTCTACGACCACTTCACCGACAAGGACGACCTGCTGCAGTCGTTGCTGCGCGACATGGAGGCGCAGGCCGACGCGGGCCTCGACGCCGGCGAGCACGAGCGCGACCACGATCTGGCCGACCGCGACCAGCTCCGCCGGCACCTCGCCGTCTCGTGGGGCGTCTTCCGCGACCATCTGCCGGTGGTGACGGCGCTGTTCCAGTCGATGATGTCCGACTCTCCGGGGTCGGGCAGAGTGTGGGAGAGCCTCGCCGCCGAGACCAGCCCGCTGCGCGACCACCTGGAACACATGCGTGAGCAGGGTCAGGTCCTGCCGGGCCCGCCCGAGCTGGTCGCCGCGGCCATGGGCGCCATGACCTCCCTGCTCGGCTACGCCGTGCTGACGGGGGGCGACCACGCCCTTGCCGCCTCCGACGACGAGATCGTCGACACCCTCACCGCGCTGCTGCACCACGGACTGGCCGGCGCGCCCACCTGTGAGCAGTGCGCCGGTGTCGTCCCCTCTGCGGCGGGCGAGTCGTTTTCACCGTGACGGCGGAGCCGGGTCCGGCGTGCCCCGGCGCAGGACGTTCGGATTTGAGGGGGGAGGGCCGGGACCGGGCGGGTGAGCCCGGGTCGCGGCCCTTGGTGTGTCCGGTGGCGGCGGGTCAGGCCAGGGTGTCCTGGAGCTTGATC